>DASZEI010000419.1:0-18308 GCA_035940975.1 Jatrophihabitans sp.
TTCTGGCTGCCTGCAGCCCTTCGAGGATGCTGCGCCGGGCCCCCCCGAGTTGCGCCAGCGTGGTCGCCGAGGCCAGCTGTGAACCGCCGGAGTTGTAGCGCTCGGAAGCATCGGCCAGTGCCTGCCGGGCAGTGGCGTTGCTTCCGGGTTGCAAGGAGGAGACGTCGGAGGCGAGCCGGTCGTAGTAGGGCTGGATCTCGGCGCGGGCATCGGCCAGCGCCTGCCGGTCCTTGCGCTTGCGCCGCCACATCAGCGCCCCGACGCCACCGGCGCCGAGCACTCCGAGGACGCCCAGGGTCGCCCAGCCGCTGCCGCCGGTGGACGGGGTGTCGTCGCTGTTGTCGCTACCACTGCCACCGGAGCTGTTCGAACATGTGGGTGCGGCCTCGACCAGGTCTGCGAAGTCCTTGATCGTCTCGGTCAGGTCGCTGTCAGACCTCAGCTGGTCGCGGTTGTCGGCAACCGCTCGGCTGGCCAGTTGCCCCGCCCGCCCCCGGCACAACGCGCTGGAGGCCGCGTTGAACGTCCTGCCGACGAACACACCCACGGTGAGCCGGCTGCCGGGGTCGATGGCTTGGCCGATCTGGGAGGCGAGCCGGCCGGCATCGCCGGCGCCGGCGGGCAGCACCGCGATCTTGATGGTGGAGCTCAGCGCCGAGCGGGCGTCGCCCTCATCCAGCTTGGCCCCGGCGGCCGGATCGACGTAGAGGTTGCTCGACCGCAGGCTGTCGATCGCCTGATCGACATCGGCGACGGCCGGGGCGGCCGTCAGCAGCAGCATGGCGATCAGTGCGATCGCCAACAGCACGGCCGCTCGCAGCCGTCTCATCGGAGCGCCAATCCGGGTCACCGGTTCATGCTAGTAGCCGGCGGGCAACGCCCGTCGCCGTCATCCACAGACGCGCCGAGCCCGTGGGTGAGTGCCGAGAGTCCGCTTCAGCGGCTAGGACCAGGCGCGGCGCTGGTCGGCAGCGGTCGGCGACAGCCGCGGCCGAAGGTGGGCTGCGTACCGCGGAGCCCGCAACTGCACCGTCGCACGGGCCTCAGAGACGACCGCGGCCCCTGGAGAGGCTACCACCGGCGGGCCGGCAGCGGACCCGGTGCCGGCCGCTGCCGGAGCGGGGACGGCTGAGGTGGCAGTAGCCGGGGTGGCAGGTGTTGGGGTCGACGGAGCAGCCTTGCCGAGGCCCGCGGAGGTGCCGCTGCCCGCACCGGAGCGCCCGCCAGCCGGACCGGTGTTCGAGGGCGCAGCGCTCGGAGCCGGGGACGACCCGTGCCCGGCGTGGCTCGGCTGTGGTGCCAGGGTGTGCCCCGAGGAGCTGCCCGGTCCTGGCGTCGGGCTGTCGACTGCCGGCGCCGGACCGTCGAACAGCTCCGAAACGGCCTCTTGCAGCGTCGGCAACTGGCCCGCTGCCGCGGCTGCGGCGGTACCGCCGAGCAACGCGATCAGCGCGGCACAGGCCACGGTGAGCTGCGCGGCCGACCAGCGGCCGGCCCGGGCGAGCGTGGCCCTGCGGCGGCGGCCGCCGTCGTCCTGATCGGTCGCCACCTCGCCCGGGTCCGCGCGAGCAGGCCGTTGCGCGGCCCGGAAGTCGGCGATGGCCCGCGACCGGCCCTTCAACTCGGCCGTCGACGGCGGGGCCGAGGCGGCTGCCAGCAGCTGCCTGAGTGCGGCGGAGGCATCGAGAGCCTGGGCGAGCTCCTGCTCGTCCGGAGAGGGTTGCGACCCGCGGCCGCCAGCGTTGGTCATGACAAGTGGTAAGCGCCGACGCCGGGGCATCTGTCACACCGCGAGGGGATTGCCTCAGTCGGTACGGCCCCGTTCCAGCATGGCGGCCAGGTTCTTCAGGCCACGGTAGGCCGAGGTGCGCACCGCGCCGGGGTTCTTGCCCAACACCGCCGCGGCGCTCTTGGCGTCCAGCCCGATCACCGCCCGCAGCAGCACCGCCTCGGCCTGTTCCTGCGGCAGGGTGCCGATCAGGCGGAGGGCAGCTGCCGTGGACAGCGATTCTTCGGCCTGGACCGCGGTGTCGTCGTGACCGGCGACTGCCAGCAGCGTCTCCCAGGAGGCCGGATCGGCGGGCCGCCGGCTGCGGCTGCGGAGGTGGTCGAGTCCGCGATGGCGGCCGATGGTGGCCACCCAGCCCCGAAAGCCGTCCGCATCGCCGGTGAAGGTATGCAGATCGCGGCAGACCTGCAGCCAGGTCTCGGAGGCGATGTCCTCGGCATCCCGGCCGACCAGCACGCTGAGGTAGCGCAACAGCCCGGGCTGCACGTGCTGGTACAGCTCGCTGAAGGCTTCCTCCTCGCCGGCCTGGGCTGCCAGCACGACCGCGCTCAGCTGATCGTCAGCGGTGCGGACGGATGTCAGGAGCCGGCCTTGGTCCGGTAGATCCTCACCGTCGGGACGCAGTCGGGTCAGCATGCGCGTTTCACGCCTGACACACCCACCTCGCCGCTCGGGTCGATCTCGCAGACCGAACTCGGCTGGACCGTACCGGATCAGCTACCCGTCCGGCGGGTATTGGGCCCGAATACGCTCCGTGTCGGCCTGCCGCCGCAGCTGCCCCCGCACCTGCCTCGGTACCTGCCTCGACGGCCGGTGCCGGGCCGGCCGGAAACAGCCGAAGGCCCGTCCGCGACAGCGAACGGGCCTTCGGTTAACAGCTCGGCGTCGGTGTGGACGACCCCGTCCTAGTAGTAGTGCCTGCGGCCACCGACGGCGCGGCCCATTCCACCCATGATGGCGAGAATAGCGCCGATCACGAGCAGGATGATTCCCAGCCACGTCAGGATGGTTATCCCTGTGATGAGCCCGATGACGAGCAGGATGATTCCGAGGATGATCACTGGTTCCTCCAGGCAGTTGTTGCGTTACGTACGGACGGGTTCGTGCGGGCGCGGGCTAGTACCGGGGATCGACCGGGTCGACCGGGTCCCCCGGCTCGATGTACGTCGTTCCGTTGCGCCGGTGAATGATATCGGTGCGACGTCGCATGCTCAGCATCGCCAGGGTGATGAGCAGTCCAGCCGCGCCCACGATCATCAGGATCACCCCGATGGTGCTGAGATCGATCCCGTTTACCTCCTTGGTGACCGCGAAGGTCAGAATTGCGCCGACCGCAATCAGGAAGAGACTCGCTCCTATCCTCATGGGACTCCTTGTCGGGATAGAAACCGTAGCGACGGGGCCTCACGGTAGCCGCGAAGCGTCCGCTGTCCGGCTGAGCCTCCGTACTCGGCAGGACGACGGTTGACCTACATGTGCTCAGGTGTCTGTTCACCTCACCTCGTCAGCGACCGGACGCCGAGTTTTGTCACACCCGGCCCGCTCGTACTCCGTCGCGGGTGGCGGGTGAGCGGACGACGTCGATGCCGCTGGCCTGGCTCAGCAGCCGTTGCAACGCGTGCGGGCTGGTGGTCTCCGCGCCGAGCCGGACCGGCTTGCGGGTGCCGTGGTAGTCGGAGGATCCGGTGCTGAGCAGGCCCAGTTCGGCGGCCAGTCGGGCCAGCCGGACCCGGTCGTCGGCGGCGTGGTCGAGGTGGTCGACCTCGATGCCGAGCAGTCCGGGCGCCACCAGGCTTCGCAACGCGGCCTCATCCAGGACCCGACCGCGCCTACGGGCCCACGGGTGCGCGATCACCGGCACCCCGCCGGCCTGCCGGATCAGCTCGATGGCCACCCGCACGGGCATCTCGAGCTTGGGCACGTAGTAGGGAGACGAGCTGGACAGCAGGTGCGCGAAGGCATCGGTGACACTGTCGACCACGCCGGCCTGTAGCAGCGCCTGTCCGATGTGCGGGCGGCCCACAGCGCCACCGCCGGCGATGTCGATGACCTGCTGCCAGCTGATCGGGTAACCGGCTGCGACCAGCGCGTCGACGATCGCCTCACCGCGCCCCAACCGGCTCTCCCGCAGCCGGGCACGTTCGGCTTTGAGCGCCTCGGCCTCGGGGTCGAAGAGGTAACCGAGCAGGTGCAGGCTGATCCGCCCCTCCTCGCCGTGATAGATGCAGGAGAACTCGGTGCCTCGGATCAGGGTGAACGGCACGTCCAGTTGCGCTACCGCGGCGCTGGCCTCGTCCCAGCCGCCGGTGGTGTCGTGATCGGTGATGGCAAGGGTATGCAAGCCCGCTGCCACCGCATGGCGGATCAGGTCGGTAGGAGAGTCGCTGCCGTCGCTGGCGGTGGTGTGCGCATGCAGATCGATCATCGGGTCACCCTACGTGCCGGCACCGTCCGGCGATCGAACTCAGTGTGCGGGCGGCAGCGGCGTCGTCGGGTGGTCGCTGGCCTCGTCAGGACGCCTGCGCAGGCGCAGCATCGAGTCCGGGCCGAACAGCAACGTCGAGACGTCGTGGTAGAGGCGGTCAGGCCTGGGCAGGTACTCGATCCTGCTCATCGCCTGGTGCTGGCCGGCCGATTCCATGACGAACACTCCGTAGCCCAGCAGCCGGCCCAGCAGCGAGCGCTCGTAGGTCAGGTCGGTGACCTTGGTCAGCGGCATGATGGCAACCCGCCGGGTGATGATCCCGCTGACGATGAGGACCCTCTTGTCGGTGATCACGAACTCCTCGGTGGCCCAGAACCACCATGCGAATCCGAACCATCCGAGCGATCCGAGCAGCGCGAGCACCCCGACCACGGCGAAGAACTGCTCGTCGCTGAGGTAGAGCACCATCAGCATGGCCAGCAGGAATACCGCTGCGCTGCCGGCCCCGACCTTCATCAGGCTGGCCCAGTGCCGGTGGGTGACCACGACCGCGCGCTCGGACGGGATCAGGTACTTGTCATGGTCTTTCATGGCGTGGCTTGTCGTGGCGCCGATGGGTTAGTCCCGGAAGCTTTGGATGAACTCGCTGATGCTGGCGAAGCCGTGGCCGAGCAGGTGCTGGATGTTCTTCACCACCGCGGCGGCGTCGGCGGGCGAGTTCACGACGAAGAAGATCAGGAACGCAACCAGGAGCAACATGCCGATCTTCTTGGCGATCACGCTCGACTCCTCGATCGTTCGGTGCAGTTGCTCAACCACAGGTCGAACCCCTGTCTACCGGACGCTCGCGGGTTTGCGTGGGAGGCGCTCCCGGCCTCAGTGGCCGGGCCTCAGCCGCAGCGAAAGCTCTCCCGTCTCCAGGATCGGCAGGTGCTGCTGACCACGCAGGTCCGTCACGGCCAGATCCTCCAGCACCGCATATCCGGCATCGGAGGGAAAGCTGATCAGCCACAGCCACACTCCGGCGGCCTCCCCCACGTAGGCACTGCGGTCGGCGAGGGTGTCCGGGACCGGCCAGAGCGGTGTCGGGTGTCCCAGCGCGTGCACCTTGGCCGGCGGCACCTCGGTCGACACCGACGGCGGCGCTGCGAGCGCGGTGCCGGCGTAGCTGGCTCCGAGCCCGATCCCTGGCTCCTCGGCGACGATCAGCCATTCGCCGATGCCGCCCAGCGGAGCCGGGCCGCGTAACGAGACCACGGTGGCCCGGAACCTGTCCGGCAGATCACCCACCGTTGCCACGCCCGCCAAGGTCCATCCCACCGGCATCGGATCAGGCAGCCAGACCGGCACCTCGGCGTGGTCGCAGATGTGATGGATCGCGGGGTCGTCCAACCTGGCGAGGATGGTGAGCGGCAGGGTTTGACCGTGTCGCGAGCACCGCCAGACCTTGTCATATTCGGTAGGGGCCACCAGATCGTTGCCACATTTGGGGCACCACGAGAAACCCATCTGATCAAAGTGCACCGACGCGGGTGCCGCGTCAATGTTGGCACACTGTGCATTGTGCTTATCGCGGCCGCTGGCGGCATCGTCTTCGACGACCATCGCAGGCTGCTGCTGGTCCTGCGGTCGATGCCACCGGCCGCCTTGACCTGGTCGGTGCCCGGCGGTAAATGCGAGCCTGAGGAGCAGCCCGCGGCGGCGTGCGTGCGCGAGGTCGGCGAGGAGACCGGCCTTGCCGTCGAGATCATCCGCTGGGCCGGACGGGTGCACCGGCCGGCGCCTGGCGGCGGCGAGTACGTGATCGACGACTTTCTCTGTCGAGTTGTAGGTGGCACGTTGCGGGCCGGTGACGACGCCGCCGATGCCGGGTGGTTCGACCTGGCCGGCATGACCGGGCTACCGCTGGCAGCCGGCCTGCTCGATTCGCTGGCCGGTTGGCGACTGCTACCGGCCTAACGCCTCAACTGCTCGGCTCGGGGCGGCCGGGTTGTTCGCCGCCCCGGGCATCCAGGTAGTTCTGCTTGGGCACCATGACCTTGCGCCGGAACAGGCAGACCACCGTGCCGTCCTGCTTGTAGCCCTTGGTTTCGACGTAGACGACGCCCCGGTCGTCCTTGGACGTGGACTCCCACTTGTCGAGAACCAGCGTCTCGCCGTAGATCGTGTCGCCATGAAACGTCGGCGCCACGTGACGCAACGATTCGATCTCCAGGTTCGCGATGGCCTTGCCCGAGACGTCGGGCACCGATTGGCCCAGCAGTACCGAATAGATCAGGTTGCCGACCACCACGTTCTTTCCGAACTGGGTGGTGTTCTCGGCGTAATTGGCGTCCAGGTGCAACGGATGGTGGTTCATGGTGATCAGGCAGAAGAGGTGGTCGTCGGCTTCGGTGATGGTCTTGCCGGGCCAGTGTCGATAGGTCGCTCCCACCTCGAACTCCTCATAAGTACGACCGAACTGCACGGCTACCTCCTCGGCGGTTGGCTTGCGTGTGGCTATCGTGCCGGACCCGGCTTGCTTCAGCGTCGCCGAGCGACGTGCCCTTGGTCACCCGAGCGCGCCGCTGTCCCGGTGCGCCTGCTGCGTCCAGGACGATATGTCTCCAGCACCGCAAGGCTCGCACTCGCGGTCAGCTCAGCCCGACCGGGTCGCGCATCAGATCGGTCAGGTCGGTTCCGGCCGTCAGCCAGCGCTGGTGAAGTTGCTCGCTGCCGTGCACTCGCGCCCAGGCCAGCTCTGTCTGGGTAGCCGGTAGGACCCGCAGCACCTGCACCTCTGCCACCCCGGGGACCGCGACCGGCCGCAGCCCTGAAGTCGTCAGCACCCCGCCGGTGCACCGGGAGCCAGGACACAGCGGCTCACCCAGATCGACCCGGTTACCCACCCGGTACACCAGGCCTTCGACCGCCGGGGCGGCGGCGAGCACCGCCAGTGCGCGCCAGAGTGGTTCCGGCCGGCCGGCCGCCGACAGCAGCAGCTCCGCCCGCGGCGCGCTCTCGGCCTCGACCACGACGTCGCTGGGATCGGCCATCGGATAACGGGACATGCCCAGCGTGAGGTAGTGGTCCGTGGAGCCGTCCGGGTAGCGCAGCACCTCGATCGGGTCCAATCCCAGAAACGACACCGAGGCACGAGCCGGAACCATCTCGAAATGCTGCCGGTAGGCCGCTTCGACAAGGTCCAGGATGTCGGTAGGCGTGCCAGTCACCCTTCGACGCTATCGCGGAACCGCCGGCCCATCCGGTCACGCTCGGAAGGAGGCGGCGATCTGCTGCTCCACCGCCGCATAACTCTGGCCTGCGTGATTGAGCAGGCTGCCGATTCCTTCCAGGGCAGCGGTCATGCCTTCGGCGTTCTTGTTGAACTGCTCGTACAAGGCCGCGAACTGGGTGGCGGCGGCGCCTGACCAGTCGGCGCCGAACAGCGGCGTCAGCTGACTCTTCAGGTTGACCTGCTGGCCGCGAATGTCGAGCGCGGTCCGACCGCAACTGCCCCCGAGCGCGCTGAGTTGCTGTGGTGAAACCTTCAAACCTGTCATGTGCCGCGGTCCCTTTCCGGTGGCGTCGGTCGGTGATCGACAGGCATCACCGTATGCATCCAAGGCGCTGATCCGCAGGCGATGCCGCACCACCTGTGGATAAGCGCTCGTTATCCACAATTACGGCAGCAACCGGCAATCGGCTCCTGAGATCGACAAGACTTCCGACATGCACGTGAAACTGACGCTGCGATCAGGGGATCGCGAACGTGACGTCGAAGTGGTGGCCGAGGGCGGGGCCGACGTCAGACAGTTGGCCCCGCTGCTCCAGGAGGTGATGGCTGCCAGCCCGGCCACCCCGCTGTTCAGCGGAGGCAGGCTGCTCTCTCCTGAACTTCTGCTGGGTGATCGGGGTCTGCGTTCGGGATGCCTGATCACCATGGGTGGCAGCGCAACACGCTCTTCGCTGGCAGGCTCGGCACTCCAGCTTCGGGTTGTCGGCGGTCCGGACAGCGGGCTGGTGATCGGGCTACCGCGTGGCCGGCACCTGATCGGGCGCGGCGTCGAGGCCGACCTGCGACTTTCCGATCCGGACGTCTCACGCCGGCACGCCGAACTCTGTGTCGAACTCAGCGGCGTCTCGGTGCGCGACCTGGACTCGACCAACGGCAGCTGGCTCGACGACATGCCTGTCGCAGCCGCTTCATCCGCTGTGGACCATGACGCGGTGCTGCGGGTGGGCAACTCGCTGTTGCGCGTGGTGACCGCGACCGAGCCGCCGGCCGCGATCACCGCCGACGCCGGGGGCGGGCTGCTGGTCCACCGGCCGCCCAGGATCGTCGAGCCGTGCGACCGTGATCCCGTCGAGTTTCCCGCCGAGCCGCCGGTCAGCAGCCGGCCACGGTTGCAATGGTTGACCGCACTGGCTCCCGCGGTGCTGGGTGTCAGCTGTGCGATCCTCATGCACAACAGCCAATTCCTCGCCTTCGCGCTCCTGAGTCCGCTGACCATGCTGGCCGCGGCGGTCGTCGAGCGCCGGGAATGGCGTCGCGGCCGTCAGCGGGCGCGCGCGGCGCTCGCCCACGCCGAAGCCGCCGCCCGGGATCGGCTCGAACTACGGCTGGCGGCAGAGCGAACCAGATTGCGCCGAGAGTTCGCCGACGCGGCAACGGTGCTGCAGGCCGCGGCCGTTCCGGACTGCCGGTTGTGGGAGCGCCGGCCGGAGGACAGTTGCTTTCTCACCGTGCGCCTCGGTATCGCGGACCAGCCCGCCGACACCAGGGCCACCCGGGCCGGGCGCTGGCTGCCCGCCGAACTGATCACGGGCGCGCCGGCCACCGTGTCCCTGGTCGAGGGCGCGCTCGGACTCGCCGGCCCGCTGCCGCTGGTCCGAGGCTCGGCACGCTGGGTGGTAGGGCAACTGCTGGGGTTGCACTCCCCGCGCGACCTGTCCGTCGTCGCGCTCCTGGACGGCGAGATCGCCGACTGGAACTGGCTCAGGTGGGTGGGTGAAACGGTCAGGGCCATCACCACCGAACCGGACGGGCATCGCCGGCTGCTGAACAGCCTGCTGGGCATCATCACCGAAAGGCGAGCCGAGCATGCCACCGGCACCTGGTCGGGTCCCCGGATCGTGGTGCTGCTGGACCGGGCTAGCGGGCTGGCCGCGCTCGAGGGCCTTCGGCTGGTGCTGGAGCAGGGTCCGAGGGTCGGCGTGACTGCCCTCTGCCTGGACGAGGAATCACGGCTGTTGCCACCATCGTGCCGGTCGACGGCCGTGCTGAGGTCGGAGCAGGGTTCGGAGTTGGAACTCCGCCGAGCCGATCGACCGGTTGTGCGAGCGGTCACCGACCGCGTTTCGCCGGCATGGGCAGACCAGCTGGCACGTTCGCTGGCCCCGCTGCGCGACGCCGACTCCACCGGTGTCGCGCAGTTGCCTTCCGAGGTGTGGCTGGCGGACCTGATGGAAGGCGAGCAGGTCAGCGCAGAATGGCTGTTGCGCCGGTGGGCCGTGCCGGCACCGCCGGCAACACCGATCGGGCTGGCCGCGACCGGACCGGTTACGTTCGATCTCGTGCGGGACGGACCGCACCTACTCATTGCCGGCTCCACCGGCTCCGGCAAATCCGAATTGTTGCGCAGCTTCGTGACCGGACTGGCGTTGCGGCATGCGCCGGACGATGTCGCCTTCGTGCTGATCGATTACAAGGGCGGGGCCGCCTTCGCCGGGTGCGCGGACTTCCCACACACCGTCGGCCTGGTGACAGACCTCGACGGCCATCTCACCAGTCGGGCCCTGACGTCGCTGGATGCCGAGATCCGCCGTCGTGAAACCGCCTTCGCCGCGGCCGGAGTGGCTGAACTCGACGACTACCGGCGATCGCCGCACCACGGGCTGCCAAGGTTGGCGAGGCTGGTCCTGGTAGTGGACGAGTTCGCCTACCTGGCCGAGGAGCTGCCTACTTTCCTCTCCGGACTGATCGGCGTCGCCCAGCGCGGCCGGTCCCTGGGGCTGCACCTGGTGCTCGCCACTCAGCGACCGGCTGGGGTGGTTTCTCCTCAGATCAAGGCCAACGTCTCCTCGCGTATCGCGCTCCGGGTCACCGACGCCGCTGAATCGCAGGATGTGATCGGCAGTGACATCGCTTGCCGGGTCTCCAAGAACCGGCCGGGCCGGGGCTTCGCCCAGTTGGCCGACGGGCTCATCGAGTTCCAGGCCGCACGAACCGGCCAGCGCCCCGCCGCGCGGGAGGCCATCGTGATCAGGCCGCTGGACGCCTGGCACCGAGCGGCCGATCCCACGGTCGTGGCGGCGGCCGCTGACGGTGCCGACGAGCTCGGACCGCTGCGCGCCGCCATGCTGGAGGCAGCGGCGCAACGGGGCCGTCCGGTGCCGGAGCGGCCATGGCTGCCGCCGCTGCCGGCTCGCCTGACAATCTCGGACCTCGGCGAGGATCCGGCAGCGCCCTACGAGGTCCGGTTCGGATTGACCGATGATCCCAGCCGGCAACGCCAGCATGCCGCCTCGCACGATCTGCTCGCCGCAGGTTCGATCGGATTCATCGGCGGCCCGAGATCGGGGCGTACCAGCGCGTTGCACACCTTCCTGGGGCAGGCATGCCGCCAACTCGACCCGGGCCGGCTTCACCTCTACGTGCTGGACTGTTCGGGCCAGAGTTTCCGCCATGTCTCGCGGCTACCGCACTGTGGAGCCGTGGTGGGGCGAGACGATCCCAGCGCCGTCACCCGGCTGATCGCCAGGCTGGTCGAGGAGCTCGGCGCTCGGCAGCGGCTGTTGGCAAGCCTCAGCCTGAGCACCGTGGCCGAGGCTCACCTGACCGGCAGGCCGCTGCCGGTGATCGTGGTGGCCCTGGACGGCTGGGAGGGCTTCACCGCGCTCAGCGACGACTACGACGCCGGCCGTTCGGTGCAAGCGCTGCTTCGACTGGCTCGCGACGGCGCGGCCGTAGGCATCACAGTGCTCATCGCCGGTGACCGGGCAATGCTCGGGCTGCGTATCGCTCCGGCGCTGAGCCGCAAGCTGCTGTTCGCCCTCGTCGACCGCAGTGACTACGCCAGCGCCGGCTTGAGCCTGTCCAGCCTGCCTGTTCGATTCCAACCGGGCCGCGCTGTGAGCGCCGGCGACGGCCTGGAGGTCCAGCTGGCGTTGCTCACCGACGACGCCCGCCCTGGGGCGCAACTAGCGGCCGTGGCACAGCTCAGCACGCCCGGCGCGGTAGCGACGGCGGGACCGACGATCAGGATCAGGAGCTTGCCCGCATCGGTGCGCCAGGCCGAGCTGGCCGGCTGCGCGCCCACTCGACACAGCCATGATCTCGACGCTGATCGGGAGACAGACGCTGATCGGGACGAGCTGGCCGGCCGCCCCGGCAGCTGCCTGCTCGGGCTCGGTGGCGATGACGCCCACCCGGTCTGGACCGGACTCTTCGTCGACCATGCCAGGTTCCTGATCTCCGGCCCACCGCTCAGCGGTCGCAGCACCACGGCCGTCGTGATCGCCCGGCAGGCGGTGCGAGCGGGTTTGGCGATACTGGTCGCCGCTCCGCCCCGATCACCGCTTGCGGCGTGGGCCACTCGGCGGGGACTCGACGTGCTGACACCGGATTGCGGGCCCGAGGCCGGCGGATCCTGCGATGCCTTCACCGGGCAGCTGGTACTGATCGATGACGCCGAACAGTTCAACGACACCGTCAGCGGGAGCTACCTCACCGAGCTGGCAACCCGTCACCGGGCCGCGGTGATAGCAGCGGCGCGTTCGGAAGATCTCGCGGTGAGCTTCCGAGGGCCGGCAGTAGCGGTACGCCGCCACCGAACCGGTTTGCTGCTGCAACCGGGCCCCGCCGACGGGGAGCTGCTCGGTGTCCGTACCGGCGGGCAGCGGATGGCATCGGTACCCGGCCGCGGCCTGCTGGTCACCGACACGACCCGCAGAACAGCGCCGGACGGTCTTGCCCTGCAGGTGGCGATATGAGGCCGGTCAGCCCATCTGCGACAGCAGATCCCCGATCTCCTGCGTCGCGTACCAGGAAAGCTCGAAGCCCTCGGCATCGTCGACCACTTCTTCGGCCGCCGGGTCACCGAGGTCGGCCGCATCGATCTGCTCAGCGGCCAGAGCCACCGTGGACTCGGCATCAGCATCATCCGCATGCACGGAGGCACACCAGGCCAGTGGAATCTCCACAGCTATCCGGACCACGCCCCGGTCCAGGTCATCGCGCACCGACACCGACCCGTCCGCGACATCCGCTGAGATCACGACTCGGCGCCTGGCTGCCGCCGGATCTGCTGCGATCAGCCGTAGCGCGGCCCTGGCAGCCTCGGCAGCCGCCGCGTACTCCAGCGCCTCGATGTCATCGTCGAGGTAGTACTCGCGCAGTCCCGGAGTCACGGCGAAGCCCGTCAGCGGAGCCGGGCCCAACACGCCGGAACCGGCCAGGCCGGCCAGCGACGTTGAGGTGGCTGGCAGGTACACCCTCACGCGGTGCCGACCTCTGGCACGCTGAATCCTTGCTGGCGCTGCTGATTCCTCAGGGTGCTGGCCGAGGTCCGCATCGCGGTGTGCAGCACCGCCGTCCGGCGTCGCGGGTTCATCAGGTTGGCACCCATCACCGCAAGATCGTCGGGCCCCGGGGTGAGCAGCGTGACCTGCGTTCCGGCCTCGCGCAGCGTGCTGATGTCGTTGCCGATGCCACGGGTGATCGATCGCCGGACCCGTCGTTCCAGCCTTGCCACCGGCGAGCGTGGACTGTCGGGCTGCACCGCTGCCATCGGCGCCAGCACGTACACCTCGTCCAATTCCTCACCGGCAACCAGATCGACGGAGGTGTTGGAGACCGCTCCGCCGTCGATGTAGGCCCGGGAGTTGATCTGCATCGGCGTGTACCACGCCGGTATCGCACACGAGGCGCAGACCGCATCGGCCAGTTCGGCGGTCGGTTCGCCCTCGCGACCGAACACCGTCCGGCGACCGGTGGAGTAATCCGTGGCGATGATCCAGGTCCGCTGCGGCCAGTTCCCGGCGCCGACGGTCTCGGTGATCACGCTGCGGAGCATCTGATGGATCGGTTGCAGGCTGCCCCGGCCCCGGGGCAGCAGGCCGGACAACGCCAGCACCGGCGAAACGCTGGCCGGCCGCCGGATTCCGTCCCACACCAAGCGAGGAGAACCCGGCCACCACACCATCGGCCGGGGTGGCAGGCTGCCGCCGCTGTCGGAGTCGTAGTTCCAGCTGATCGGCGGATCTTCCGGCAACGGCATGCCTACCTGGTGCCGGCGGATGCTGTCGATGTCAAGGCCACAGCCGAGCAATCCGGAGACGACCGCTCCCGCCGAGGTCCCCACCAGCAAGTCACCCTGAGCCGGCTCGATTCCCAGTTCGTGCTGGAGGGCGGTCAGCGCTCCCACGATCCATGCGAAACCGAGCACACCGCCGCCGCCGAAGACGAAGGCCCGGCGGACCGGCTTGGACTTGTCAGCCACGTGTCCGTCCCTTCCGCCGGAGGTTCCGATGAGAACAAGCCTGCCGTAGGAAAGGTATGTCATACCGCATCCATTCGTGCGCAGCCTGTGCGAGAAGTCAGAACCGTTACTCCTGCGCGCACCTGCTCAACGCCGGCGGGTCCCGGCGGACGAGGCGACCAGTTCGGCCAGCGACTCCTCGATCAGCGATCCGAGCACCTCGACGTCATGCATCGCGTCCCGATCGGCGTTGAGGCCGAAGAAAACCCCACCGTTGTAGGAGGTCAGACCGATCGAGACGGCCTGCCCGGCGGCCAGCGGAATCACCGGGAACATCTCCAGCATCTTGGCGCCGGAGGCGTACAGCGGAAACTGCGGTCCCGGCACGTTGGTGACCACCACGTTGAACAGCCGCCGGGTGAAACTGTTGGCCGCGCGGGCTCCGAGCGCGTGCAGCGTCGGCGGCGCGAAGCCCGACAGCGCCACCAGGGCTTCGGCTCCTACCGACTGACCGGACTCCTTATGGGCCTTCATCGCATAGCTGACCTGGCTCAACCGGATCGTCGGATTGGGCTCGCCGACCGGCAGGTCGACCAGGTAGGACGACACGCGATTGCCGGGTCCGGAGTCGCTGTCGGCCCGGATGCTGACCGGAACCATCGCCCGAACCGTCGTCGACGGCGTCACCGGCTCGCCGCGCGACAGCATCCATCCCCTGATGGCACCGGCCACGGTAGCCAGCACCACGTCGTTCACCGTGCCGCCGCGGTGCTTGCGTACCTTCCGGTAGTCCTCCAGTTCCGTCCTGGCCACCGCGAAGCGGCGTTGCGCGCCGATCGCGCTGTTGAGTGGCGAGGTAGGAGCCGGGCGGGCGACGACTCGGGCCGCCGACAGCACTCCGGTGACCGCCGCCGAGACGTGCGAGGCCACGCTGCGGGCGTCTGCCAGCCCGATCCGAACCGTGTCGGCCACTGCGGTCGGACGCCGGATCAGCTCGGACACCGCATCGATGACCAAGCTCGCCGAGCCAGGCTCCGGGCGCGGCATCCACAGGTCTTCAGCGATCTCGCGTGGCACCGGGGTGGTGTCCAGGATCACCTGGCCGATGTCCACCGCACTGATGCCGTCGACCATCGCGTGGTGAGTCTTCTGGATCACGGCGAAGCGGCCGCCGGCCAATCCCTCGACCAGGTACATCTCCCACAGCGGCCGGTTGCGGTCCAGCGCCCGCGACTGGACCCGGGCCACCAACTCCCGCAACTGCTCGTCCGAACCCGGCCGGGGCAACGCCGAGCGCCGGACGTGATACCCGAGGTCGAAGTCACTGTCATCGACCCAGACCGGGTTGGCCAGGTGGCCGGGCACCGACCTGACCTTCTGGCGGTACCGGGGCACCAGTGCGATCCGGTGCTCGACCAGATCGACGAACCGGTCGTAGTCAAACCCTTCCGCCGGCGGTTCGAACACCGCCAGACCTCCCACGTGCATGGGGGTCGTCCGGCCCTCCAGGTACAGCAAGGACACATCGAGCGGGTTCAGCCGGTCTGCCATGGTGCAAGAACTCCTTCACGGGCCAACGCCACAAGATCGTGCCACGGGCCGCCGACTCGCCGGGCGCCGGTAGCCGGCACCCGGGCAGCGGGGGGCGGGGGCGGCAGCCGGGCAGCGGGCGCCGGGCGGCGGGCGGTCGGGTAGTTGGCAGCGGGCGGGTAGTTGGCAGCGGGCGGGTAGCCGGGTTGCCGGCGGCCACACGCTACTTGCGGCGCCTTCGGCGGCGCGGCACCGCAACCCCGCAGATCGCTACGGCCAGTTCGGTGACGGCACCGCGCAACGGGCTGGCCGGCACGGCCTCGGCCAGCGTCTGACCCACCACCGCGGCCTGGTCCAGGCTGTTGAGGTCATACGGCAGCAGCGCTGCGCAGGGCTGGCCGACGAACCGGCGCACCGCGGCGTTGAGCTCGGTCTCCGGCCTGCCGGCGACGGCGCCGCGGCGCACCCGGTTGAGCACGATCCAGACCGGCGTGTCGATGGCAGCGGCTCGCAACTCGCCCAGCCCGCGCACCAGCCGTTGCATCCCGATCGGATCCGCCGAACCTACCGCCAGGATCAGATCCGCATCCTCCAAGGCCGCCAGCGTCGCCCCGTTGCGCCGCGGCGCCAGGGTGTCGAAGCTCAGTTCCTCATCGGTTTCCAGGGCGAAGCCGACGTCGAGCACGGTGTGATCGGCCAGTTCCCTGGCCACCGCCAGCACGCTCTGAAGCGCTGTGCTGCGCAGCTCCGGCCAGCGATCCGCGCGCGAGATGCCGGTGAGCACCCGCAACTCGGCGCCGACCTGCCAGCACAGCCCCGCCAGGCCCTCGACGTCCAACCGGCGGGACTGCGCCTGCCGACAGGCCGCCACCAGCCCCGCGGATTCATCCAGCAGGCCGAACATGGCAGCCACCACACCGCCGTAGACATCGGCGTCGATGAGCAGCGAGCGCTGGCCGAGCCGGGCCAGCTCATCGGCCAGCGTGACGGCTGTGGTGGTGCGGCCCGGGGCGCCGGTAGGCCCCCAGACCGCGATCACCTTCCCGCGGCGGCGGGATCCCGGTTCGGCCGGACCGGCCCCGGCCGAGGTGCCGGCCCCGGCCGAGGTGCCGGCTCCGGTCGAGGTGCCTGCTCCTGCCCAGGTGCCCGCTCCCGCCGAGCCGAGGTGCCGGGCCGGCCCAGCGCGGTGGGAGTCCCCGGCACGCGATCCGGTCGCGAACGCCGGATCCGCGAAGGCGTTGTCACCTCGGGGCTTCGCAGCTGCCGACTGCTCGGCGACCGCCGCCCCGATCACCGCCGCGAACACGGCAGCCGCGGCGTTGGAAGGCACGAAGAATCTGATGCCGGCATCCTGCAACCGCTCGAGGTCGGCGTCCGCGCCCGGCGCGATGACGCCGACCACCGCTACCGCGCCGGCGGCCAACCGGTCGACGGCATCGGCATCCAGCCGCCGCAGCTGCGCATCGACCAGGGCGGCCACAGCCTGGCCGGAACCGGCGACCGCCAGCAACTCGACGATGTCGACGCACCGCCGGACCACCGTGATGGGCCGCTCCGCATGACCTCGGCCCAGCTCAGCCAGCAGCGAGGCCTCCCACGAGGCACCGTCGGCGGCGCTGACCACCGCGATCGTCACCGGGCGGTCCCGGCACAGCCGGCCAGCGCGTCCGACTGCGGTTCGGGTTGCTCAGCAGCCGACAGCACGCCCGCGCGAAGCACCGCTCCGTCCAGGTCCAGCGACGAGATGACCCGCTTGGCGTCGGCAGCGGAGACCCGAACGACGAGCAGCGACCCGGTCGCCGAGCCGAAAGCCGATCCACTCACCTTCTCGGCGCTCTGCACCGGCACGCCGCTGAGCAGGACCACTCCGCGACAGGTCTTGGTACTGAGCCACAAGGTGATCCGCTCGCCGCGGCTGATCTGCGGCGCGTTCTCCGGCCGCATCGGGATGCTCACCGTGACACCGGGTTCCGGATCGGTCACCTCGCCGACCGCGAGCAGTTCGCCTGCTCGCAGTGAGCGGCGCACGGTACGGCCCGCGACCGCGACATCGGATGCCAGGTACCGGGATGCGGCAGCGCCCAGCTGCACCCGAACCGGGCGAAGGTCCGCACCGGTCAGCACCGTGCCGGCGGCGACATCGCGACTCAGCGACCAGACCGGTTGCCGGCGATCTGCCGAAGACACCACCACCGAACCGAGCAACACCGCCACCAGCACCAGAACGACGCCGCCGATGAGCCGGGTGTCCAGCCAGCGCGGTCGAACGAGGCGGCGTGGCACCGGTGACACCGGGTCGGCAAGCAGCAGTGACGTATCGGTCATAGCGCTACATCTTGCATGAACGGCTGCCGGGCTGCCCCGGCGGCCGGAGGAAACCTGTGGACAACGGGTCGCCAGCGGGCTGGTAGCTGCCACACTGACGTGCGAGCCGGCCCGGTTGCCTTCGATATCGTCGGCTTGAAGGACGCACGACGGAGATGAGTCCACGATGACGCAAACACGATTTCTGACTCTCAGCGACGTGGCCGAGGTACTCAACATCTCGGCGTCCCAGACCTATGCCCTGGTCCGTTCGGGTGAACTCACGGCCATCAAGATCGGTGGCCGGGGTCAGTGGCGGGTTGAGCGTGAGCAGCTGGAGTCCTACATCTCACGCATGTACGACCAGACCAAGCAGTTCGTGGCCGAGCATCCCTTCATCGATTCGGCCGCGGACTGACAGCCTGCCCGCAGCGACCGGCCACCGAACAACTCAGCTGTCGCGCCGCAGCACGGCCAGCGCACCGATCGGCAGCACCAGCACCTCACGTACCTCCTCGCGCCGCCGTGGTTCCCCGGCGGCGTGCACCGCGAACTCGACGAAATCCGATCCGACCCGGTCCACCGTGCCGTCCAGCACCGTCGCATCGGTCAGGCAGATCCGTAGCACCGACCGGTCCCGGGCCACCCCGCGCAGCACCCGGCCGATCCCGAGTCCAGCGTCCAGGGCCGAACCGGCCGGGCCGGCCAGCCGCCCCAGGCCGGAAACCGAGGTCACCGCGGCGGCGGCCAGCAGCGCCTCCCGGCCGGCGCCCTCATCCAGCAGCAACCATCCCGTGCC
>DASZEI010000420.1:0-2551 GCA_035940975.1 Jatrophihabitans sp.
GGCTGGAGGTGTACCAGCGCACCGCGCCATGGGTGCTGCCGCGCCACGACCGGCAGTACCGGCCGCTGGAGAGGCTGGCGATGCGCCGCGTCCCCGGCTTCCAGCGGTTGCTGCGCACCCTGATCTACCTGGGCCGGGAAGCGACCGTGCCGATGTTCATCGCGGCGCCCAGGATCGGGTCGCTGGTGAGCCGGTCGGCGATCGCCAACATCAACCGCGCGATCGGCGACCCGGTGCTGCGCGAGAAGGTCCGGCCACACTTCGCGCTCGGCTGCAAGCGGGTGCTGGTCTCCAGCGACTGGTACCCGGCGCTGGCCCGCGACAACGTCGAGCTGGTCACCGAGCCGATCTCGCACCTCACCGGCACCGGCATCGTGACCGCTGACGGCAGGGCGCACGAGATCGACGTGCTGATCGTGGCCACCGGCTTCCAGGCCGCCGAGCAGCCGATCGCCGAGCTCATCACCGGAACGGCCGGCCGGACGCTGGCCCGGGTGTGGTCCGAGCGCGGCGTCCAGGGCTACAAGGGCGCCACCGTGAACGGCTTTCCCAACCTGTTCCTGGTGGTCGGGCCCAACACCGGCCTGGGGCACTCGTCCATGGTGTACATGATCGAGTCCCAGGTCGCCTATCTGGTCGACGCCTGGCGCCAGCTGCGCCGCTACCGACTGGCCACCGTGGAACCGACCGCGGCCGCCGAGGAAGCCTGGAACGCCGACCTGCAGCGGCGGATGCGGCGCACGGTCTGGAGCACCGGCGGCTGCCGGAGCTGGTACCTCGACGCGCACGGCCGCAACGTCGCCCTCTGGCCCCGGACCAGCTACACGTTCCGCCGGCTCACCTCCTCCTTCGACCTGCGGGCCTACCGCAGCACGCCGGCGGACCGGCCGGCCCCGGCGCGGGCGGCATGACCAGCCTGGCGGGCAAGGTGGTCGTCGTCACCGGCGCCGGCTCAGGGATCGGCCGGGCGCTGGCGCTGGCAGCCGCCCGCCGCGGCGCCCGGCTGGCATTGTCGGACATCGACGAGGCCGGCCTGGCCGGGACCGTCCGGCTGCTGGGCGGCGCGCCGGCCCGGGCCGACCGGCTCGACGTCCGGGACCGGGCGGCGGTGTCGGCCTACGCGGCATCGGTGGCGGCGGAGTTCGCAGCGGTCGACGTGGTCGTCAACAACGCCGGCGTGGCCCTGACCGGCGACCTGCTCGACGTGGCCTACCCGGACCTCGAGTGGGTGATGGACGTCGACTTCTGGGGCGTGGTGAACGGGACGAAGGAATTCCTGCCCTACCTGATCGCCAGCGGCGACGCTCACCTGGTCAACGTGTCCAGCCTGTTCGGCCTGCTCAGCGTGCCCGGCCAGAGCGCCTACAACGCCGCCAAGTTCGCAGTCCGGGGCTTCACCGAATCGGTGCGCCAGGAGATGCTGGTCGCCGGGCACCCGGTACGGGTCTCGTGCGTGCACCCGGGCGGCGTCAAGACCGCGATCGTCCGCAACTCCCGGGTGCTACCGGAGGAGGACCACCCGGCGCTGGTCGACTTCTTCGCCCGTCGGCTGGCCGTCACCAGCGCCGACCGGGCTGCGGAGGTCATCCTGGCCGGTGTGCTGGCCGGCAAGCCCCGGATCCTGGTCGGCGCGGACGCGAAGGTGCTGCACCTGCTGGTCACGGTGCTCGGCGCCCGCTACCAGCGGCTGGTCGCCGGGGTGGTCGCGCGCACCGTGCCCCGGGCCGGGGTCAGCCACCGTCAGGGCTGGCGTGACAGCTGGCCGGGACGGCGCATCGGCAGGTGGCTGATGCCGTCCTCCACGAATTCCGGACCGGCCGGTTCGAAGCCGAACCGCTGATACCAGGCGGTCAGCGGCGTCTGCGCGTCCAGCAGCACCTCGATCCCGGCCGGCCGGCCACCTCCTGAGCGGGCCGCGGAGGCCTCGGAATCCAAGAACACCAGAGCGCGCCGCATCAGGTCGCTGGCGATCCCGCTGGCCCGGGCCTGCCGGGCGGTGGCGACCCGGCCGATCCGGGCGGTGCCGTCCTCGGCACGCAGGATGCGCAGCGTGGCCAGCACCGCACCGGCGTCGCTGGCCCACAGCCAGCGGGTGCCCGGATCCAGGTCCCGGCCGTCCAGTTCGCGGTACGGGCACCGCTGCTCCACCACGAACACGTCCACCCGAAGCTGAAGGATCCGGTAGAGGGTGCCGACGTCCAGCTCAGCCGGCGCGGCCAGGTGCAGCTGGAGGCTCACAGCGCCCAGCCTAGTTGGCACGGCGGCGCACGAGTCGGCCACGCGGTTCGAGCCCGAACACAACCCTGACATTTCCCTTTCCGAGGACAAACCTTGACGCGGCACCGTGGACAGGGTCCACTTCTGGCAATGCTCTACAAGGAGACCATCATGCTGAGGAAGATCGTGCTCGCGGCTACCGCCGCGGCGGTCGTGCTCGGAGCCGGCACCGCCGCGCTCGCCACCTCCGGCGGCAGTCCCTCGCCGGCACCCAGCGCATCCGGCACGTCCGGGCCGCAGCGTGGGCCCGGTGCGCCCGGCGCCGCTCCGGGCG
>DASZEI010000421.1:0-10997 GCA_035940975.1 Jatrophihabitans sp.
CATCACCGCCACCGCCGGTCGCTGCCGCACCGCCGCGTGCACCGCCGCGGCGACCGCCGGCCCGCCCCGGCGCCCGTCGTAGCTGATCAGGATCCGGCGCAGGCTGCCGCGAGCCGACAGCGCGTCCAGCACCGCGGTGGCGAGCAGCCCGGCGGCTGCCGGGGTGAAGCTGGCACCGATCTCGCCCCGCCAGCCGTCGGCGCTGGACTTCAGCTTCACCATGCCGGCCAGCCCGCCAGGTCCGACAGGGTGGCGAGCCGGCCGCGAGCGCCGATCGCGGTGACCGCCAGCGCCCCGCAGATGTTGCCGACCGCCAGCCGGCGCGGCAACGCCAGCCCCGCCAGCGCGGCCAGGACGTACCCGGCGGCGAAGGCGTCGCCGGCTCCGGTCGGGTCGAGCATCCGCACGACCTCACCGGGCGCGTGCACCACCGCATCGGCCCGGTGGCCGGCCGAGCCGTCCGCGCCGAGCGTCTGCACCACCTCGGTGCGGCTGGCGGCACCGGGCGGCAGCGCGGCCTCGATCGCCGGCCATTCGTTGCGGTTGACCAGGATCGACCGGCAGCGCGGCAGGTACCGGTGCGCCGCGTGCTGGTGGGCGTAGATGCCGCCCGGATTGAAGAAGATGTTGTCGCCGAGGGCCGATCCGGCGGTGGCCGAGAAGATCTCGGCGAGCGCCGGGGGTGCCGGGTCGAAGATCACCAGCGCGTCGTACTGGCCGGCCAGCGCCTGCCGGACGTGCCCGCTCGACAGCTGGTCATTGGCGCCGGGCAGCAGCAGCATGAAGTGCTGCTCACCCAGCACCGGGATGATCACCCGGCCGGTCGGGCTGCCCGCGATCCGGGCGATCGGCGCGGTCTCGACGCCCTGGTCGGCCAGGTCTCGGATCAGCAGCTCACCGGTGTCGTCGGCGCCGACCGCGGCGAGCAGCGACACCTGGGCCCCGAGGGCCGCCAGCGCGCAGGCACAGTTGCCGGCGTGCCCACCCGGCGCGGTGACCCGCTCGCGGACCAGCACGGCACCCTCGTCGCCCGGGTCGTGGTCGGCGATCAGGATCTCGTCATGGTTGAGCGAGCCGGCCACCAGGATGCGGATCCGCCGGCCGGCCCGCCGCAACGCCTCGATCTCGGTGCCGGCCAGCCGGGAACCCAGTGTCCGGCTGGTCATTGCGGCTCGCGGACGGTGGTGCCGCCGGCGGCGACGCCACTGATCTCGACCAGGCAACCGTCCTCGACGAGCTCGGCGACGCCGAGGAACGCACTGGACGGGCCGGGTTCGCCGAGCCTGGCGTTGCGCACCGCCGACACCGCGGCGAAGTTCGACCGGAGGTCCCGGACGTAGATGGTCAGGCTCACCAGGTCGGCCAGGCCCAGGCCGGCGGCGGCCAGCACGGCGGCGATCCGGTCGAAGACCACGCCTGCCTGGCCACCGGCGTCGCCGGGGTGCAGCAGCCGGCCGTGCGCGTCGGTCGAGACCTGGCCGCTGACGAAGACCAGCTCGCCGGCTGCCTCCGAGCGCAGCGCGATGCCCGGGCTGTACTTGCCGACCGGCTTGGAATGACCTGCCGGAACAAGGGGAATCCGGGTCCAGCTCATGACGAGACCTCCTGGTACGGGCCGAAGGAGGAGGTCAGCGCCGACAGCTGCAGCTCGCGGACCTCGACTTGTGCCGGCAGGCCGAACAGCCAGCCGATCACCTCGGCGACGTTGTCGGCCGACAGCGAGCCGGGCCGGCAGCCGACGTCCGCTGACCGCAAGCTGCCCTGAAAGGACGTGTCCACCCGGCTGGGCAACAGCGCGGTGACCCGGACGCCGGCTTCGCGCGCCTCGCGCCGGGCTACCTCCAGCAGCGCCGCGAGGCCGGCCTTGGAGGCGGCGTAGGCACCCCGGCCGGCAAACGGGTACCGTGCCGAATCCGACAGGATGCCGACGATCAACCCACCCGGAACCCGTTTCAGTTCCGGCAGGAACTGCTTCAGCACCAGCATCGAGCCACGAAGGTTGGTGGCCAGCGTCTGGTCCCAGACCGCGTCGTCGATCTCGGTGATCTGCTGCCAGATGCCCGAGCCCGCGTTGAGCACCAGGCCGGCCAGCGGCGAGTGCCACCGGATCGCGGCGTGGCCGGCCGCGACCTGGGCCGCGTCGGAGACGTCCACCGCGCGGACGCTGACCTGGGCGCCGAACTCCGCGGCTTGCTGCTGGATCTGGCACAGGCCGTCGAGGTTGCGGGCCCACAGCACCAGGTCGAAGCCGGCGGCGGCCAGCCGCAGCGCGGTCCGGGCACCGATTCCCCTGCTGGCGCCGGTGATCAGCACCGTGGCCTGCCGGGCCGTCACGGCCGCATTCCCGCTCTGCCGGCGGCCGGCTCCGGGGTGTCCGGGTTCGGGGTGTCCGGGTTCGGGATGTACAGGGTGCGGCCCTGGCAGAGCTCCATCCTGGACAGCAGCTCGGGTAACAGGCCGGCGGCGTGGTCGGCCACCAGTTGCACGGCCAGGTCCACCGACTTCACCGAGCTGGACCGGTCACCGCCTACCGAGGTCAGGCTGCCGTCGCGGATCAGGCCGCGACCCGGTGCGCAGTCCGCGATGCCGGTCAGCCGGTCGCGCTTGGCCGCGTGGATGGCCAGCGTTGCCCCGGCCGCGAGACCGGCCGCCGCCACCAGCAGCGCCCCCGAGCACACGCTGTACACCGCGGCGTGGTGCCGGTGGGCGCTGCGCAGGTAGTCCAGGTAGGGCGGTGAGCTCAGCATCCGCTGGATGCCGCGGCCCCCCGGCACCAGCACGGCATCGGGATGGCCGGCCTCGTCCAGGGCCGCCTGGGAGCGGAATCGTAGGCCGCCCGCCGTGCACAGCTCCGCCTCGCCGGCCGCCGCGATCGCGATGTCCAGCCGCGGCCCCGGTCCGGCCCGGGCCAGCTCGGCGGCCTTGCTCAGCACCGCGTACGCGCCCATCAGATCGAGGTCGTCGACATCGGGAAAGGCCAGCAGCCTCACCCGCAGGACGGCAGGCTTACGCTCAACTGGCATGTTCGATGCTCGGCTGCTCACCGGCCGCGACGTGCATTCCGGCGTCCAGCAGCAGCAGGCTCTGCGCCACCGCGGCCTCGGTGTAGGAGGGGTGGCCGCCGGCCGGTGACTTCAGGATGCGCGCGGCCGCGGCGGGGAAGCCGCCGAGGCCGAGCCGCTTGGCGGCGGCCCCGATCCGGATCAGGTCGATGATCACCCCGGCGGCGTTGCTGGAGTCCTGCACCTTGAGCTTGAGGTCCACCGAGATCGGGGTGCCGGCCCAGCCGACCGCCTCGATGTTGAGCATCCCCACCTTGTTGTCGGCCAGGTGCGAGACGAAGCCCGCGGACGGGATGACCTCCACCCTGCTGGTGTCCAGGCCCTCCTGGGCCAGCGCGTTCAGCTTGGAGGCCCGCTTGCTCTCGCCCATCACCCGCAGGTTTCTGAAATCCTCGTTACCGCCCAGATTGAGCTGGTAGGAGCTCACCAGGGACAGCCCGCGCTCGTTGAGCAGACCGAGCAGCGCGCGGTGCACGACCGACGTGCCGAGGTGGCTGGCAAGGTCGTCGCCGATCAACGGCACGCCGCGGCGTTCGAACTCCGCCAGGATGGCCGGCATCCGGGCGACCGATTCCGGAGTGCAGTTGACGAACGCGGCGCCGGCTTCGAGCGCGACCCGGGCGTAGGCCTCGGCCGCCCATTGCAGGCCGGTCGGCAGCGAGTAGAGCAGCACGTCGGCCCGGCTGTCGCGCAACCGCCGCACGAGCCGCCCGAACGCCGGGCCGGACGGGGTGCAGTCGACGGCGGTGAGCCCCAGTTCGACGCTGAAGCAACTGTCCGGAAGCGTGACATCCAGCCGCGGGTAGTTGTTCGGCGCAGCCAGGACGGCGGTGGAGAACGGCACGCCGACCTTGCCGGGATGCACGTCGAAGGCGGCGACGAAGTCGATGTCGGCGACGCTCAGACCGCCGATCTCGGGATGCTTGATGCCCGGCAAGTCGGCGGCCGGCACCCCACGAGCGGCCAGTTCCCGGTAGTACTGCGCGCCCTGGAACAGTGCCGAGATGTTGTTGCCGACCCCGCAGACGGCGAGGCGAAGTGGTTCGGGCATCGGGGGCTCCTCTGGTGCGGGTGACGAGATGGTTTACGGGCGCTTGCTCAGCTGCGCACGGCAAGCGTTCGGGGTGCCAGGGCAACGGCTTCGGCCAGTCGAGCCTGGGCTCGCAGGCCGTCATCGAAGCTGGCCAGCAACGCGCCGGGATCCGGCCGGCCGGCCATCGCCGAGAGCAGCTGCGGATAGGGATCCAGCGAGGTGGGCCCGTACCGGGCGGTCTTGGAAGAGCCGTCGCTGCCCTGCACCGTCAACTCCGCCGAGGCGTCGTCGGCCTCCAGCCGCAGCTGCAGAGTCCGGTCCGAGCCGTGGACCTCGAACTCGATCGCACGCACCCCCCGGACCAGCCGGGACAGCGAGATGGTCGCCAGGCAACCGGACTGCGACTCCTGCAGCCAGACCTCGGCCAGATCTTCGGTCCGGGCAGTGGCCGGCTCCAGCCGCTGCTGCTCGAGGTCCTGTCGCACCGTGGTGGTGTGCGCGGCGACGCTGAACCAGTCGCCCGGGATCAGCCAGTGCAGCAGGTCGAACAGGTGCACGCCCTGGTCGCCGAGGGTTCCAGCTCCGGCGCTGGCCGGCTGCTGCCGCCAGGAGGCCTGCTCGCCCGGTAAGGATCGGTAGAAGTCGTGATAGAAGCCGGCGTGCACCCGGTGCAGGACACCGATCCCGTCGGCCAGCTGCTCGCGGACGTCGCGCAGGGCCGGATGGTTGCGCCACTGGAAGTTGATCGCGCACCGGCGCGGTGCACCCGCTGCCAGCTCGGCCAGCTCGGCGGCCGACTCCAGCGAGTTGCTCAACGGCTTGTCCACGAAGACGAAGGCACCGGCGTCGAGCGCGGCCTTGACCAACGGCTGCCGGGTGTCCGGCGGCGTGACGATCACCGCCAGCTCGATGTTGCGGCTGCCGAGCGTGCCGAGCGGGTCGTCACTGAGATTGCCGATGCCGTAGTGGCTCGCCAGCTCGGCGGCCCGTTGCCGATTGTGCTGATAGCACAAGGTGTCCAGCTCGAATTCGGGGTGCTGGGAGAGCCACTGGAGGTGCTGCGCGCCGAAGCCGCACCCGAAGACCGCTACCCGCATGCCAGCCTCCTCCACAGTCGAGGGGGCCGCAGGTGGCTCAGTTGTCCTAATCGCCCCAAACTACTGGTTCGCGCATAACATCCCACACATATTCGCCGGGAGCAAGCAACGCTGAGTAGCTGCTGGCAGCGCGCGACAGCGGATTGTGGTCAGCCTTGCTGAAGCGTGGTGGGGTAGAACGCCGGCCTGCGAGAGTTCGGACGCCGCCGTCCACGGCGTTCGGGGTCCCGGTCGTTGTCAGGCCGATGTCCTACAGTTGCGATATGACCAGCCACTCCGCGCACGAGGTCGCTGCCGAGATCCGGCGGCGGCTGCCTGGCGTTGGTGTGAAGAAGCTGCACAAGCTGCTGTACTACTGCCAGGGGCACCACGTTGCGAGCTTCGATCAGGTGCTGTTCACGGAGACGATCTCGGCCTGGGACATGGGCCCGGTGATCGGCGAGTTGTGGAAGCGAGAGAAGCAGGGTGCGGCACAGGACATGCCGCCGGCTGAGCGGCTCGACGAAGCTGAGCTGAACACGATCGGTTATGTGCTCAGCCGCTACGGCAACCTGAGCGGCCTTGATCTGGAGAGGCTGACCCACAGCGAGGCACCTTGGATCGAGGCCGACGCCAAGCGTCAGCGGCTTTCGAGGTCCAGTTACCGGATCTCTGTGGAGTCACTTCGACACTTCTTCCAGCAGGAAGCCGACCCCGGCCGGGACGAGGCCGAGGACTCGTCGACTCTGCCGATCGATCCGGCGCAATTGCAGGCCTGGTTCGCGAATGCCCGCAAGGGGCCTTCGACTGCGCAACCGGTCCAGGACTCTCCAGAGAGCTTGCTGGCTCGTCTCGGATGACCCTGCCGCCATTCTGGCGCTTGGACGATTTCGGCCTGCGCTTCGACACCTGGGCTGATGAGCAGAAACCCGACGCCAACCTTCGCAAGCCCGTGCTCGACTGGACCTTCACCCGCTTCGACGACCCGTACGCCGGTTTCCGGCGCATGGTCGAGGTAGGGCCCAATTACTGGTGGGGCCAGGTTCCAGGCACGATCCATAACGGGTCGGTCGTCGTCTGCGGGTACTGGGTCTTCGAAGAAAGCAGGCGGGTGCGCTGCGACAGCTTCGCAACGCTCAGCCTTCCCCTCTAACTTTCCTGCCCTGCGGTCGGCCGGTCGCCGAGCGGTGGCGGACGAAGCTGAGCGTGAGCTCAGCTGGTTGCCGCCGAGCGCCACAGGTCGATGCCACCCTCGACGGCATGCTGGTCGATCTCGGCGAGTTCCTCGGCGGTGAAGGACTGGTGCTCCAGGGCGGCGATGTTCTGCTCCAGCTGGCGCACCGACGAGGCGCCGATCAGCACCGAGCTGACCCGCTCGTCCCGGGCTGCCCAGGCAAGTGCCAGCTGCGCCAGCGACTGGCCGCGCCGCGCCGCGATGTCGTTCAGGGCCCGGATGTGCTGCAGGTTCTGCTCGGTGAGCAGTTCGGCAGGCAGCGACGTGTTCGCCGCCATCCGGGAGTCGGCCGGCACCCCGTCGAGGTACTTGTCGGTCAGCATTCCTTGCGCCAGCGGTGAAAAGGCGATCACGCCGGCCCCGACCTCGGCTGCCGTGTCGAGCAGGCCGCCCTCGATCCAGCGGTTGAGCAGCGAGTAGGACGGCTGATGGATGAACAGCGGGGTCCCCAGCTCGCGCAGGATCCGGGCGGCCTCGGCGGTGCGCTGCGGGGAGTAGGAGGAGATGCCGGCGTAGAGGGCCTTGCCCGAGGTCACCGCGTGGTGCAGTGCTCCCATCGTCTCTTCCAACGGGGTGTCGGGGTCGTTGCGGTGGTGGTAGAAGACGTCGACATAGTCCAGGCCCATCCGCCGCAGCGACTGGTCGAGGCTGGCCAGCAGGTACTTGCGCGAGCCGAGGTCGCCGTACGGGCCGGGCCACATGTCCCAGCCGGCCTTGGTGGACAGGAACAGCTCGTCGCGGTAGGGCCGGAAGTCCTGGGAGTAGATCCTGCCGAAGTTCGACTCCGCCGAGCCGTAGGGCGGGCCGTAGTTGTTCGCCAGGTCGAAATGCGTGACGCCCAGGTCGAAGGCGCGCCGCAGGGTCGCCCGCTGGTTCTCCAGCGGCCGGTCGTCGCCGAAGTTGTGCCACAGGCCCAGCGAGATCAGCGGAAGCCTGATGCCGCTGCGGCCGACCCGGCGATAGGTCATCCGGTCATAGCGATGGTCAGCGGCGAGGTAGGTCATGCCTTCGATTCTGCACGGCTTCCACCACCTGCTTGTACCCCGGCCCGGACCGGCCGCGGCGCTGCTACGGCTGGCCGCCCCGGCCAGGGGGCTTCAGCCGGCGACGACCGGATCGATGCGCAGCGGGCAACCACGCACCGACAGCGGCACGACCAACCGTTCGGTCCGGTTCGGCGGGTAGATCGCGACCGAGTCGGACTTGTCGGCCTCACAGGTCGAGGCGTCGACCAGCCGGGCGGTGGCCGAGTGGCCCGGGGCGATCCGGACCTTCGTCACCGCCATGCCGCTGCGGGTCGCGGGCTGGCCCATCGGCACGCCGGCCTTGACCAGTTGGACGCCCGGAAAGCCGGTCAGCGAGCAGGTCCTGGCCGACTTGTTCGTGAACTGCAGGAAGGCGTACTGGTACCCGGCCGCGCCCGAAGCCCGCAGCGCCGTCACCGACAGCGACGCGGTCGGGCAGCCGTCCGGGCCGTCGATGGGGCCGCGCGGCGCGGAGCTGGCCGGTGCGCCGGACGGCTTGCTCGGGGCGGGGGCGGCCGAGGATGCCACCGTGCTCGGCCGGCTGGCGGTGCTGGTCACCGGGGAGCTGCTGACGGCCGCGTCACCGGCCGGCGTGCTGCTGCTGACCGGGGTCGCCGCGGGCCCCGCCGCCTGCTCCTTGGCAGCCGGCGTGCAGGCCGCGCTCAGCACGAGGACGGCGCACAGCAGCAGCCGGGTGGAGTGCCGGTGGGTTGCGATGGTCATCCTCGCCGCCTCAGTTGATCCGCAGGTCGGTGCCGTGCGGCATCTCGTACTGCTTGGTGGCCGTCGTGGACGAGATGGCGCCCCACAGCCGGTTCCAGGCATCGATGTTGGAGATGCTGCCGCAGGTACCGGCCTGGTCGCAGGCGGTCACCTCGGTGAGCGGGCCGCCGAAGTAGATCCGGGCCTTGCCCGCCGCCGTGCCGGTCAGCGAGATGTACTTCCACTGCAACGGCATCGCGTAGTTGTAGATCTGCGGCAGGCTGATCGTCCGGCTCGGCGCCGCGCCGCCGCTGAGCCACTGCAGGTCGGCCATCGTCCAGCCGTTGTTGCACCGGCTGCCCCAGACCGACGTCGAGCAGCCGTCGGCTGAGCCGTTGAAGACGTACTTGCTGGTGGTGGCGGCCAGGTAACCCGACAGCCACGCCCGGCTCTCGGACACCGTCGCCGAGAAGCCCGGCTCGATGTCGTTGGCACCGGCGATGACCACACCCGGGTACCGGCTGGCGGCGTAGGACAGCACCGGGTTGACCACGTTGCGCGCCCAGGACGCACCGGCCGAGGCGCTGACGTCGACATCGTTGTTGGTGCCGATGGCCAGGGTCAGAGGGGCGTAGGGCTTCTGCTTGCTGACGTAGCCGTCCAGGTAGGCCTTCATCGCGCTGACCACGGCGGGGTAGCTGACGTAGCGGGCGGTGGCCGAGAGCAAGGCGCCCTGGCGGTACTCGTCCTGGCCACCGATCTGCAGCAGTACCAGGTAGCTGTGCCCGGACGGGTTGTAGCCGGCGTCGGTGGCGCCGGTACTGCGCATCAGCGCGGCGTCGGTGGTGAGATTGCCGGTGATATTGCGGATGTAGTGGCTGGTCGAAACCGGAGCCGGAGTCTGCTGGGGTGGCACGTCGACCGGCGTCGCCTGCACGCTGGCGGCCGAACTGCGCCCGTACAGGTTGATGGCGCGGATCGTGAAGGTGTAGACGGTGCCGTTGGCGAGCCCGGTGATCGGCGCCGAGACCGAGGTGGCGGGGACGCTGATCGTCCGGTCGCCGGGCACCACGGTGATCTCGTAGCTGGTCACCGGCGCGGCGATGGCGCGGGAGGCGGTCCAGTTCAGGGTGACCTGCTTGCTGCCCGGCCAGGCGCTCAGCTCGGTCGGCGCCGCCGGTGAGGCGGCCCCGGAGGTGGTGATCCGCTGGCAGCCCTGCGAGACGTCCTTGCCGTCGCCCACGTTGACGGCCACCGCGCAGACCACGTGCTCGAAGCCGTCCAGGGTGAGGTTGGCCGAGTAGCCGTGATTGGTTCCGTAGCGCGGCCAGCTGGTGGCCGAGCCGGTCGCGGACAGGTTGGCGGTCAGCAGCGCCTTCTCGATCCCGTCGCTGGTGACCCGCACCTTGATCGGCGAGACCGAATCGGGATCGAGCACCCAGCCGGAGACCGCGACCGTGCTGGTGGAGCCGACCCGCGCGATGCTGGCACCGGAACCGGCCGGGTCAGAGGTCCGGGTGACCGTCCGGCATCCGAACCGGGTGTTGACCGTGCCGGCGCCGACGTTCATGGCGTAGGCGCAGAGCTGGTGGGTGCCGGCCACCGCAGGGGTGAAGATCGAGAAGCCGTGGTTCTGGCCGAAGCCCGGGTACAGCGCCTGCAGGTCCGGACGGGCGGCCGAGGCCAGGCCGTTGGCGACGTAATGGCCGTCGAGGTAGATGCGCACGGTGATGGAGCTGGTGACGTCGGGGTCCAGCGCGTAGCCGGTGGCCAGGAAGCCGCCGGGCTGCTGCGGGCTGGCTTCCAGGATGCCGACCGGGTTGTCGTTCAACGTCACCGTCCGGCACCCGAACCGGGTGTTGACCGTGCCGGCGCCGACGTTCATCCCGTAGGCGCAGAGCTGGTGGGTGCCGGCCGGAACCGGGGCCAGGATCGCGAAACCGTGGTTCTGGCCGTAGGCGGGATAGCGGGTCAGCAGGTCCGGGCGGGCGCCGGCGGCCTGGCCGGAGGCCACGTACCTGCCGTCGACGTAGATGCGCACCGAGATCGAGCTGACGACGTCGGGGTCCAGCGCGTACCCGGTGGCCAGGACGCCACCCGGCTGCTGCGAGCTGGTCTCCAGGGCACCCACCGGGTTGTTGATCATCGTCACGGTGCGGCAACCGAGCCGCGGGTTGACCAGGCCGGCTCCGATGTTGAGGGCGTAGGCGCAGATCTGGTGGGCGCCGGCCGACATCGGGGTGAGGTAGGCGTAGCCGTGGTTGGGACCGCCGGAGGAGTACTGGGCCGGCAGGTCGGTGCGGGCCGCGGTGGCCAGTTGGCCGGTGACGTACCTGCCGTCGAGGTAGAGGCGAACCAGGACGGCGGAGGTGGGTGCGTTCGGGTCGATCGCGTAGCCGCTGACCAGGAAGCCGCCCGGCCGTTGCGGGCTGACCTCCAGAATGCCGACCGGGTCGTTGCTGACCCGGACGCTGCGGCAACCGAGCTGGGTGTTGGCGCCACCGACGTGGTTGAGGGCCAGCGCGCAGACCTGGTGCAGTCCGGTCTTTCCGGCGTAGCTGACGGTGAAGCCGTGGTTGGGGCCGACCTTGGGCACCGAGAGGCTGACGTCGGGCCGGGGGTTCTGGGCGATCACCGCGGTCGCGTACGCGCCGTTGTCATAGATCTCCACGCGCAACGGGCTGGTCGGGTCGTCCAGGTCGGCGGTCCAGCCCGAGACGGTGACGGTCCCGTCGGAGGCGCGGACCGATACGCCGTCCAGCACGCCGATCGGGTTGCTGCCGGTCAGCGCTCCGGCGACCGGGGCCAGCAGGGCAAGCACGGTGACCGCGACGGCACCCCCGGCGAGCACCGGCCGGGCCGCCC
>DASZEI010000422.1:0-4703 GCA_035940975.1 Jatrophihabitans sp.
CGGGCGAAGACCGCCAGGCCGTTCTGGTACCCGGCGATCTCTGCGCTGGCCTCCTCGTGCCCGGCCCGGGCCAGCGCGTGCACGCTGGGCATGCCCTCCAGACCCTCCGGGGTGAACATCGCCCGGTCCAGGCCGGCGGAGAAGGACGGGCCCTCGCCGCGCACCACCAGCACCCGCACGGTGCCGGGCAGCGCGTTGACCGTCCGACTGAGCCAGGCCCAGGTCAGCGGGTTCTGGACGTTGCGCTTGGCCGGCCGGTTGAGGGTGAAGGTGGCGACCTGATCGGCGCACGACAGCTCGACGGCGAATCCCGCGATCGCCGGAACCTCGGCCGGCTGGTGACTGGTTTCGGGCGTCAGGAGGCGGTCTTCTTTCCTCGGGTGGCACCGCCGCGGCTGCGCAGCGACACCTCGTTCTCGCTCAGCAGCCGGTGGATGAAGCCGTAGGAACGGCCGTGGCTGTCCGCCAGTTCACGGATGCTGCGGCCCTTCTCATACTGCTTCTTCACCTCGATCGCCAATTTGTTCCGATCGGACCCCGTGATGCGGGCGCCCTTCTTCAGATCAGCCACCGTCAGTCCTCTCATTGGATAACGCAGCCCAGCACCGAAGCGCAGTGATCCTTTTTGCACGCATGCCCTTGCTAGCAGGCTGGCCACCGCATAGCAATGGGTAAGGCCGTCAGGTCTGCGTCAAAGCGCCCGTGGCCGACGTAGTGGAGTGGTGGCCTGACTAGGGCGGCGGTTTGTTATACCTGACGGAGATCCGGACCTCGCCGGCCGATCGCTGCTCAGTCGTCGTGACCGAACCTTGGTGGGGCGGGTCGTCGTCAGCTAAACGATCAGAACTGCCGACAACACACGCTCCGGTGTGTCACAAGGAAGGGGTGACGCTATCTCGGCTCGCGTTGCTCGCGTTGCTGACGGTAGCCATTCACTGCGACGGCAGACCACCACAGACCTGCCAGCGCGCAATCATAGGAGCAGAGCGCAGCCCACCATGGTGGCCGGGCCGCGACTGCGACGTACACGGACAAGGCTCCGGCGGAGATAGCAAGACCGGCGAAAAGTCGCATCCGACCGGGTTTGGCGTTATCTCCTGCCTCAGTGGTATGCCGGGCGTGTCGCGTCCATCGCCGACGCGTCTCGGCGTTGCCTCGAAGCCAAGCGATCGCTGCGCCAAACACCGCTGCTGTCAGGAAGATCGCTAGCAGTACCGCCGCGAACGTCGTCTGCACATCGCTCGGAGCATCCGAAGTCGGCACGCCCCACACAGTAGTGCCGACTGCCGACTGCCGACTGCCGAGAACGAATAACCTGGCCTGTACCCGCTGGAGGGCAAATCTTGCTCACGATCCTTGGGTCAGGTTCGGCTCAGGCAAGGGCGATCAGATCGGCCAGGTCGGCGCTCCAGGAGTCTTCGACGCCGTCCGGCAGCAAGATCACCTTGTCCGGGTTGAGCGCTTCGACCGCGCCCTCGTCGTGGGTCACCAGCACGATGGCCCCGGCGTAGCGGCGCAGCGCGTCCAGCACCTGCTCACGGCTGGCGGGGTCGAGGTTGTTGGTGGGCTCGTCGAGCAGCAGCACGTTGGCAGCACTCGTCACCAGCATCGCCAGGGCCAGCCGGGTCTTCTCACCACCCGAGAGCACCCCGGCGGGCTTGTCGACGTCCTCGCCGGAGAACAGGAAGGCCCCCAGCACGCTGCGCAACTGCAGGTCGGCGGGGTCCGGAGCGGCGCTGCGCATGTTCTCCAGCACCGTGCGCTCGGTGTCCAGGGTCTCGTGCTCCTGGGCGTAGTAGCCCAGCCGCAGGCCGTGGCCGGGCGCCACCTCGCCGGTGTCGGGCTTCTCCGCGCCGGCCAGCAGCCGCAGCAGGGTGGTCTTGCCGGCCCCGTTCAGGCCGAGCACCACCACCCGGGTGCCCCGGTCGATCGCCAGGCCGACGTCGGTGAACACCTCCAGCGAGCCGTAGGACTTCGACAGGCCGTCGGCGGTCAGCGGGGTGCGCCCGCACGGCGCCGGGTCCGGGAACCGCAGCCTGGCCACCTTGTCGTGGACCCGCACCTCGGCCAGCCCGGCGTTGAGCGCGTCGGCCCGGCGCAGCATCTGCTGGGCTGCCTTGGCCTTGGTGGCCTTGGCCCGCATCTTGTCGGCCTGGCCGCGCAGCGAGTCGATCTTGCGCTCGGCGTTGGCCCGTTCCCGGTGGCGGCGGCGCTCGTCGGCCTCGCGCTGCTTGAGGTAGGCCTTCCACCCGACGTTGTAGACGTCGACGGTGCTGCGGTTGGCATCGAGGTACCAGACCTTGTTGACCACCGAGTCCAGCAGCTCGACGTCGTGGCTGACCACGATCAGGCCGCCCCGGTGCCCCTTGAGGAAGTCGCGCAGCCAGGCGATCGAGTCGGCATCGAGGTGGTTGGTGGGCTCGTCCAGCAGCAGCGTGGTGGGCTCGCCGGCGGAGTCGGCGAACAGGATCCGGGCCAGTTCGATGCGCCGGCGCTGGCCGCCGGACAGGGTGCCCAGCGACTGGGTCAGCACCCGCTCGGGCAGGCCGAGGTGGGCGCAGATCCGGGCTGCCTCGGCTTCGGCGGCGTACCCGCCGAGCGCTGAGAACCGCTCCTCGAGGTGGCCGTAGCGGCGCACCAGCATCTCGTCGCCGTGCTCGTCAGCCAGCCGGTTACCGACCGCGGTCAGCTCATGCAGGATCTCGTCCAGGCCGCGGGCCGACAGCACCCGGTCGCCGGCCGTCTGCTCGAGGTTGCCGGTGCGCGGGTCCTGCGGCAGGTAGCCGACCGGCGAGCTGCTGCTGACCTGGCCGCCGTGCGGCAGCGTCTCGGCCGCGAGCACCCTGAGGGTGGTGGTCTTGCCGGCGCCGTTGCGGCCCACCAGCCCGATCCGGTCGCCGGCCTGGACCCGCAGCGTGGTCGGCTGCAGCAGCAGCCGGGCGCCCGCGCGCAGTTCGAGGTCGGTGGCGGTGATCATGGGAGGACTTTCCGGTTCTCGGGCGACGGTCGGGTGGTCAGCTGGCGACCAGTGCTCGATCAATCCCGGACGGTGGCCACGGGGTCCAGATTACCGCACCGGGCCGGTTCGCCCCGCCGGTCGCGACCCGGCGCGGGTGATCAGCGGCGGCGGATTCGACCCTTGCCCCGGCGCTGACGGGCTCAGACCCCCCGGGCCGGGTTCACTCGGTGGTGCTCAGGGCAGCGCGACCGGAGTACGCCGTCGTGGTCGCGCCGGGCTGCTCCTGGGCAGCATGCCGTTCGGCGTGGCGCAGCGGAGCCACCAGCGCCGCGACACTCAGCACGCCGGCAACTCCGGCCATCCCCACAGCGGCGGCCGGCGACCAGACCGACCCCAGAACTCCCGCGGCGAGCGAACCGACGCCCTGCGCCGTGATCAGGCCGGCGCTTCCCAGGCCGACCGCCTGACCCCGCAGGTGGGCCGGTGTGCGGCGGACGAAGCGGGTCATGACCGAGATCTGAAATGCGGAGAACAACCCACACAACAGCCACAGCAGCAACGACACCACCAGCGCCCGGGAGAACCAGCTGACGAGCAGCATCGCGCTTCCGGCAGCGGCCAGGTAGGGCACCGCCCGGGCCCGCGCCGCATCCGAGCCGCGCCGACCGAACGTCCAGGTCCCGATCACGGTGCCGGCCGGCATCGCCGCCATCAACAACCCGGTCGCGGTGGCGCCGCCGCCGAGCGACCGCGCGTAAGCGGGAGCGATCGCCTCCGGCACGATGAAGAACACCGGGAACCAGGCGAAGAGCACCAGGCAGCGCAGCAGCGGATCCCGATAGATCACCCGCATGCCGCCGGCAAGCCTGCCGAGGTAGGACTGACGCCCGGTTGCCTCACCGGCCGAGGCTTCCGTCACCGCGCGGTCGGCCAGGCCGTACCGGAGCAGAGCGGCCGAGACCGCGAAGGTGGCGGCATCGATCAGCAGCGTCGTGCGCACCCCGAGGAAGGCGACGCACACCCCGCCGCCGGCAAAGGCAAGCAACTGCGCCAGCTGCCTCGTGACCACCGTCAGCGAGACACCGGCGACGTAGTGCCTGGCTGGCAGCACGTCGGGCAGTACCGCCACCGACGCCGCCGAGAACGGCGCTCCCACCAGGACGAGAAGGACGAGGATCACGTCGATGACCGGCGTGCTCAGGCTGGCCGACGCCATCGCCACCAGCAGCAACAACCGGACCAGGTCACAGGTGACCATGACCGTCCGCCGCGGATACCGATCGGCCAGCCCGGACAGGAACACTCCCCCGACCAGCGACGGCAGGAACGTCAGCGCGTAGGTGGTCGCGCTGGCCACTGCCGAGTGGGACCGCGCGTAGACGAGCAGCACGATGGCGATCCGGGCCAGCTGATCGCCGGCACTGGACTGGGCCCCGGCCAGCCACAACAGCCGGAACTCCCGCACCCGCAAAGCACCCCGGAAACTGGGGTCGGACTCTTCCGCGTCAGGCTCTCGCACGAGACCTAGCCACCCTCAATTCCAGCCCACGACGGGATTGTCTCCCGCCGTGCAGGTTAGCAGCAGACCAGGTCAAATGTACTCATTCGACGAGGCTGGTGACCGGAATGAAGTGGTTGTCGCGGGATCTCGTCGGGGGCGCCGCGGCGCCTTGTTCGCACGGCGACATATGTCCGGTGACGAGGGCCGGTTACGGTATGAGTCCGTATCCGGACAGCCGCCAGT
>DASZEI010000423.1:0-2469 GCA_035940975.1 Jatrophihabitans sp.
AGGGTAGTTGCTCGCGCCGCACTGGGTGAGCGTCTCGGGCGCATCAAACCCACTCGTTATCTGTCTGGTCCCTCTGCCGTGCTGTCGCGCTCCTTCCAGTTGGCGGTTCGGCGGGCGGCCAGGTCAACCCGCTCGCCGGGGCATCCGTCGAGGGGCGTTGTCAATGCCGGCCGGCGCGGGCGCGTGGTGGGGATTTCCTGCCGCGTCACTCTCGGTCGGTGTCCTGATTTGTCCGTGTTCAACGGCGCTCAACCCTCAATTCAGCCGAAGTTTCTGCAATACAGTGGTGCAGGGTGGGGTATGGTGGGCCATAGTGGGGATAGTGTTAAGTAGTTGTCTAGTCAGCGTCAGGGAGGTGCGCGATGTTTCTCGGCACGCACACCCCCCGGCTCGACGACAAGGGCCGGCTAGCCCTGCCCGCGAAATTCCGTACCGAGCTGGAAGGGGGGCTGGTCATCACCAAGGGCCAGGAACGCTGCCTCTTCGTGTTCCCGATGGCCGAGTTCAGCCGGATCACCGAACTACTGCGCTCGGCCCCCGTCACCCAGCGCAACGTCCGCGACTACAGCCGGGTGTTCTTCGCCAGCGCCTCGCACGAGGTGCCGGACGGCCAGGGCCGGATCACGGTGCCCAGCCAGCTGCGCGAGTACGCGGGGCTGTCCAAGGACTGTGTCGTGATCGGCGCCAACAGCCGCGTCGAGGTCTGGGACGCCGAAGCGTGGCAGAACTACCTCACCAGCACCGAGCAGTCCTTCGCCGATGCCGAGGAGGTGCTGCCCGGCCTGCTCTAGGGCCCGTGCACGTTGTCGCGCCGAGTCCGGCGCATGCGGATCGGCCTCCTCCCGCCACCCGGTGACCACCTGACGCACTTCCCCAGCGCCAGGCGGCACGGCACGGCAGGCGGGCGGGGACCCGTCGGCATGAGGCGGACGCCGCGCGGCAGCCACCCGGCCAGCAGACCACCACCCGACCAGCTCAGACGAGGGGCACCCCGGACAGCCGCGACGAGAGACCGCCGGCTCGACAGCTTCTTCCGCACCACCGAGATGTTCAGGAGTCACCGCATGGGCGAACCGGAGCCGCCGGCCCCGGCTGGGCACGTCCCGGTGTTGCTGGATCGGGTCCTGGAACTGCTCGCTCCGGCGCTGAGCCGGCCCGGCGCGGTGCTCGTCGACGCCACCCTCGGCCTCGGCGGTCACAGCGCGGCGTTGCTGGAGGCGCACCCGGAGGCCGTCCTGGTGGGCCTGGACCGCGATCGGGAGGCACTGCGGCTCAGTGCCCAGCGGCTGGCTGGCTTCGCCGGTCGCACCCACCTGGTGCACGCCGTCTATGACCAGCTCCCCAGGGTGCTCGACGAGCTCGAGCTGAGCCGGATCGACGCGGCGCTGTTCGACCTCGGGGTGTCGTCCATGCAGCTCGACCGGCCCGAGCGCGGCTTCTCCTACGCCCAGGACGCGCCGCTGGACATGCGGATGGACGATCAGGACCCGCTGACCGCGGAGGAGGTCGTGAACGGCTACCCGGTGCCGCGGCTGGCCCGGGTGCTGCGCGACTTCGGCGAGGAGCGGTTCGCGCTGCGGATCGCTCAGGCGATCGGGCGCCGCCGCGCCGAGCACCGGCTGACCTCGACCGCCGAGCTCGCCGAACTGGTGCGCCAGGCGATCCCGGCGGCCACCCGCCGCACCGGCGGCCATCCCGCCAAGCGCACCTTCCAGGCCTTGCGGATCGAGGTCAACTCCGAACTGGCCGCGGTCCAGGCCGCTATTCCCGCCGCGCTGCAGGCGCTGACCGTAGGGGGACGGATCGTCGTGCTGGCCTACCACTCGCTGGAGGACCGGATCGTCAAGCGCAGCTTCGCCGAGTTGGCACTCGATCAGACCCCGCCGGACCTGCCGGTGGCCCTGGCCGCGGCCGGTCCGCAGATCAGGCTGCTCAGCCGGGGGGCGGAGGCTGCCACCGAGGTGGAGATCGCGGCCAACCCGCGGGCCGCCTCGGTGCGGCTGCGCGCCGCCGAACGGATCAGGGAGGCGGCATGACAGCGCGCCCGGCTGCCCGGCTGCGCCGGTTGCCGCTGCCGGTGCTGCTGGCGATCATGCTGGTCGGCGGCCTGTGCACCCTGCTGGCGTTGAACACCGCCTCGGCTGCCCAGGAGCTCGAGCAGCGCTCGCTGACCGACAGCAACGCCGCGCTGTCGGACCTGGAGCAGCAACTGACCCGCGACCTGGCCGCCAAGCAGGCACCGGCGGCGCTGGCCTCGGCCGCGGCGGCGCAGGGCCTGATACCCAATCCGAACCCGGCCTTCCTGCGGCTCAACGCCGACGGCTCGGTCACGGTGCTGGGCTCGCCGGCCGCTGCCAGCCTCGCCCCGGCACCGCTGCCCCCGCGGCCGACCGCCGCTGCCAGCCCGGCCGCCACCCCCAGCAAGCCGGCAGCGAGCAGCTCGGCCCGGGGCGGATCAACGGCGAGCCC
>DASZEI010000424.1:0-4977 GCA_035940975.1 Jatrophihabitans sp.
CTACACCGACCTGGTCGCCAACTACCCGATCGTCTCGATCGAGGACCCGATGTCGGAGGAGGACTGGGACGGCTGGGTCTCGCTCACGTCCGAGCTGGACGAGGTCATCCAGATCGTCGGCGACGACCTGTTCGTGACCAACCCCGAGCGGCTGGCCCGCGGGATCGCCAGCGGCGCCGCCAACGCGCTGCTGGTCAAGGTCAACCAGATCGGCTCGCTGACCGAGACCCTGGACGCGGTCGATCTGGCGCACCGCTCGGGCTACCGCTGCATGATGAGCCACCGCTCCGGCGAGACCGAGGACACCACCATCGCCGACCTGGCGGTGGCCACCAACTGCGGCCAGATCAAGACCGGCGCGCCGGCCCGCTCGGAGCGGGTGGCCAAGTACAACCAGCTGTTGCGGATCGAGGAGGAGCTGGACGACGCCGCGCGCTACGCCGGAGCGGCGGCCTTCCCGCGCTACAACCGGGCAGGCAGCTAGCCGATGTCAGGTCGAACACGGACCAGGGTGGCCGGCGAAGCGTCCGCGGCGGGCGGAGCTTCCCCAGCTGGCCGGCCTGCCTGGGCCGGGGGAGCTGGGCGCCGGCCGTCCTGGCTGCACGCGCCCAAGCTGACCGGCCGCCGGATGATGGTGGCGGCGATGGCGCTGTTCCTGGTGGTCGTGCTGGCCTCGCCGTTCCAGACCTATCTGAGCCGGCGCGCCTCGGTGGCCGCCTCCGAGCGCCAGCAGCAGCAGCTCAACGCCCAGCTCGCCCAGCTCAGGCACCAGAACGAGCAGTGGCAGGACCCGGCCTACGTGGCCCGGCAGGCCCGGATCCGGTTGCAGTACATCCGTCCCGGCGACACCCTGTACACGGTGCTGGACGCGCAGGGCAACCCGATCCAGCCACCGGCTCCGGCGGCTGCCGAGAAGGTCGTCCGGATCGGCCACCGGCCCAGCTGGAACTCGCTGCTGTGGACCAGCGTGCACGACACCGACACCTCGCAGTGACCGCTGCCGACGGCGCGGCTGCCACGGTGACCGGTGCCGAGGGCGCGGCTGCCGGGGTGACCGGTGCGGCCGGCTCGAGCGAGGTGTCCGCTGCCGACGCCGAGATCGTCCGGGCGCAGCTGGGACGCCCGCCCCGGGCGATCCGAGCGGTCGCGCACCGGTGCCCGTGCGGCAATCCGGACGTGGTCGAGACCGCGTCCCGGCTGCCCGACGGGACCCCCTTTCCGACGCTGTACTACCTGACCTGCCCGAAGGCGGTCTCGCAGGTGTCGACGCTGGAGGCGTCCGGGCTGATGCGCCAGATGACCGACCGGCTGGGCTCGGACGCCGGACTCGCCGCCCGCTACCGGGCGGCGCACGAGGCCTACCTTGCCCAGCGCGAGCGGCACGGGCCGGTACCCGAGATCAGCGGCGTCTCCGCCGGCGGGATGCCCACCCGGGTGAAGTGCCTGCACGTGCTGGTGGCTCACTCGCTGGCTGCCGGGCCCGGGGTGAATCCGCTGGGGGACGAGGCGCTGGCGGCGCTGGCGGAGTGGTGGCGGCAGGGCCCGTGCGTGCCGGCCGAGCCGGAACGGCAGCCGTCGTCGTGAAGCGGGTGGCGGCCATCGACTGCGGCACGAACTCGATCCGGCTGCTGGTCGCCGACGGCGGCCCCACCGGGCTGCGCGACGTGCACCGCGAGATGCGGGTGGTCCGGCTCGGCGAGGGCGTCGACCAGACCGGCCGGCTGGCACCGGCCGCGATCGAGCGCACCCGGCTGGCGCTGGCCGACTACGCCGAGAGCATCGCCTCGCTCGGTGCTACCCGGGTTCGGATGGTGGCCACCTCGGCGTCGCGGGACGCTGCCAACGCCGACGAGTTCCGGGCGGTGGTCGAGAAGGCCCTGGGCGTCGAGCCGGAGGTGATCACCGGCCTGGCCGAGGCGGAGCTGTCCTTCGTGGGGGCGGTGGCGGGGCTGCCCGGGGTGGCCGACCCGCTGCTGCTGGCCGACATCGGCGGTGGCTCGACCGAGTTGGTGCTCGGCACTACGTCAGCCACCTCGCTCGTTCCTCCCTCGATGCTCACTCAGCCGGTCGGAGGGCCCAAGGTGATCGCGGCGCACAGCATGGACGTCGGCTGCGTCCGGATGACCGAACGGCACCTGCACGACGACCCACCCACCCAAGCCCAGATCCAGGGTGCGCTGGCCGACCTGCGGCACGCGCTGTCGATGGCCACCGCCGACGTGCCGGTACAGCAGGCGGCCGCGTTCGTCGGGGTGGCGGGCACCGTCACCACCGTCGCCGCGCTGGCGCTGGACCTGCCCGCTTATGACCCGGAGGCGATCCACGGCTCGGTGATCGACTACTTGCAGGTCAGCGAGGTCACCGAACGGCTGCTGGCGATGCGCCGGGCCGAGCGCGCCGCGCTGCCGGTGATGCACCCCGGCCGGGTGGACATAATCGGCGGCGGGGCGCTGGTGCTGCGCACCGTGATGGAGGTCGTCGGAGCCCGCGAGGTGATCGCCAGCGAGCACGACATCCTGGATGGCATCGCGCTGAGCCTGCTGACGGGCTGACCGGACGTCCGGGCAGCCGTATCAGGCCTCCGAGGAGCAGCCTCGGCGTTCGAGCTGGGCAGCCTCAGGGTGTTCGGGCAACCCTCTCAGGTGTTCGCCGCGGTCAGCACGCTCGGCGCCTTCGGGCCCTTCTCGTCGCTCATCTGCTTGGGCCGCGGCGAGGGGTGGCCGGTCATCGCCCGCCAGATGGTGTCGGCGCCCTTGGTGGTCGCCAGCTGCGCCACCGACACCCCGAAGCCGCTGAGGGCGGCCCAGATCAGGGCGTCCTTCCAGTTGGTGTCGGCGTCTCGCGGGTTCACCGGCGCCCGGCCCGGCCGCGCTGCTTCCCAGGCCTTCGACGTGCTGGCGCTGACCACCTTGCCGACCGGTATCGCCACCGCGACCGCCACCAACTTGAACGCGAACCTGCTCGCTGCGCCAGCCATAGCCACCCCATCGTCGTGAGCCCGGTTGCTCGCTCGGTACCGGGTTCAGTCTAGGTCGCGCGGCCAGCCGTGCCGGGAGTGGTCGTGCCGGGAGTGGTCGTGCCGGGGGTGGTCAGCCGGCAGTTGCGACGTCGGTAGCCTGGAAGGTGCCAACCGAGGGGGACGTGAGGCTGATGACCGGTGGACCGAAGCGGATCCTGATCGTCGGCGGCGGGTACGTCGGCATGTACACCGCGTTGCGGGCGCAGAAGAAGCTGTCCCGCGGCCGGGCCGAGATCGTCGTGATCGATCCGCAGCCGAACATGACCTACCAGCCGTTCCTGCCCGAGGCCGCGGCCGGCAGCATCGAGCCGCGGCACGTGGTGGTGCCGCTGCGCCGGGTGCTCAAGAAGTGCCGGGTGATCACCGGCCTGGTGAGCCGGATCGATCATGACCGGCGGTGCGTGGTGGTGGAGCCCGAGACCGGTGACTCCTACGAGATGGAGTACGACCTGCTGGTGGTGGGGGCGGGCTCCATCGCCCGGACGCTGCCGATCCCGGGGCTGGCCGCGCAGGGCATCGGCTTCAAGACCATCGGCGAGGCGATCTTCATCCGCAACCATGTGCTGTCCCGGCTGGACTTCGCGTCCTCCACCGAGGATCCGGCGGCCAGGCGTCGGGCACTGAGCTTCGTCATCGTCGGCGGCGGTTACGCCGGCGTCGAGTTGCTGGCCGAACTGGAGGACATGGCCCGCTACGCCTGCCGGTACTACCCCGATCTCGATCCCGACGACCTGCGCTGGGTGCTGGTCGAGGCGGCGGACCGGATCATGCCCGAGGTGTCGGTGGGGCTGTCGGCCTACACCGTCAAACGGCTTCGCAAACGCGCCATCGACGTCCGGCTCAACACCCGGCTCAACTCGGCCGACGGTGGCCGGATCGAGCTGTCCGACGGCGAGGCCTTCGAGTCCGACACGCTGGTCTGGACGGCCGGGGTGAAGGCGCATCCGCTGGCCGCCCGCTCCGGGTTGCCGGTGGACGACAAGGGCCGGCTGCCGTGCCGGGCCAACCTGACGGTCAAGGGGGTCGAGGGGGTGTTCTCGGCCGGTGACACCGCGGCGGTGCCGGACCTGTCCAAGTCCGATCCGAACGCGCTCTGCGGCCCGTCGGCCCAGCACGCCGTCCGGCAGGCCAAGGTGCTGGCCGACAACCTGGCACGGACCATCAACGGCCAGGCGCTGGAGGATTACAAGCACGCCTACGCCGGCTCGGTCGCCTCGCTCGGGCTCTACCGCGGGGTGGCGGAGCTGTACGGGATCAAGGTGCGCGGGCCGCTGGCCTGGTTCCTGCACCGCACGTACCACCTGTTGCGGGTACCCACCTTCAACCGCAAGGTGCGGGTGCTGGCCGACTGGACCGCCGCGCTGTTCTTCCCCCGCGAGGTGGTGTCGCTCGGCGAGCTGCAGACGCCGCACTATGCCTTCGAGCGCGCCAGCGCGTCCTGACCTGCGGCGATGGCCCGGTCGGCAAGCAGCGCGAGCCGGCGCTGCCATCAGGGTCGGGTAGCGCCTGAGCCAGGTAGCGCCCGCGGTCCGGCGCTGGCGATACCCTGCTTTCGCGCCCCCGTAGCCCAATGGCAGAGGCAGCGGACTTAAAATCCGCCCAGTGTCGGTTCGAGTCCGACCGGGGGTACGAAGTTGTTATTCGTGCCGCTAGTCCGCCTACTTGAATGATCACGCCTGCGGGCCGGGGCATGGTCTTTCCGTATTTGCCGGAACCGAGCGTCACCTAAGTGCTCGCGTGAATAGCCGATCTTGCAGTTTGTCGCTCACCGTGGCGAGTGAGAATGAGAATGCGCGGATCCGTCTATATGTCGCTGGTCGCCGCAGGGGTGCGGCTAATCGCAGCGGAAGGTTTGAAGCCCGAGCCAGCTTCTAGTCGCTGGCCTTCGAGATCAGGGTGATGAGATCATGAAGCGGCTTTGTGCCCGATCCGATGATCAGCCCCGTTGCCAGGATTTC
>DASZEI010000425.1:0-2615 GCA_035940975.1 Jatrophihabitans sp.
CGTCCATTCGGTTGCACGGGGTGTGATCACACCGTGGCTGGTGGAGGTGCCGGGAATCGAACCCGGGTCCTTCGTCGCTTTGATGGGTCTTCTCCGGGCGCAGTGTGCCTCGTCTCTACTCGGCCCCACCGATCACGCACACAAGTCGGTGTGACAGGCCCAGTCGCTGTGAGTTGTCCCGCGCTCCCCCGCGACCGGGGAGTTCGGTGAGTCACCTAGCTGATGCCAGGATCCGGGCCGGTGACGAACCCGGGCTGACAGACCCGTTCCGCTGTTTAGGCAGCGAGAACGAAGTCAGCGCGATTGGAATCGGCGCTTATTTTTGGTTGCATCGCTTTTTTAACGAGGTCAGCAATGCGGTCCTCGGCCCGCTTCCCCTCATCTCAACGTCCGAAGTCGAGACCATTCACCCCCTTCTGGGCGTTGTGCGCCCCTCGAACCAGTAATCGAGCGCCGGCCACGCGCAAACGCGCCGGCAGGCTCCATCATGCCATGCGGAGCCGTCCCGCACGGCCCGGATGCTGCCAAGCAGCCGGCCCGACCGTAGGAACTGGCGTCCACCCCACTCGCCACCCTGTAGAAATACACGGGTGGCCGACACTCATCGCGAGATCGAGACCAAGTTCGACGTCGCCCCCGACTTCGTGCTCGGGGACCTGGCCGACTTCGCCCACCCCGGGGCCGGCGTCCAGAGCCTCACCGTCAACCTGGCCAGCACCTACTACGACACCGCCGAGCAGAACCTGCTGCGCTCCGGGCTGACCCTTCGCCGGCGCACCGGCGACAGCGACACCGGCTGGCACCTCAAGATTCCCGGCGCCGGCTTCCGCACCGAGTTGCACTGGCCACTGGTCGGCAACGACCAGCCGCCGGAGGAGTTGCGCAGCCTGATCTGGCCGTTCGCCGGCACCGCGGAGCTGCTGCCCACCGTCACCCTCAGGACCGTTCGGACCGCCCACCAGGTCATCGCCCCGGACGGTCGGCTGGTGTTCGAACTGGCCGACGACGAGGTACGAGCCACCTCCGAAGGCGCGCCGGTGGCGATGTCGCGCTGGCGGGAGCTCGAGGTGGAGCTCGGCCCGGGCGGCACCACCGCCGACCTCGACCGGGCCACCGGCCTGCTGCTGGAATGTGGGGCCTTCCCGTCCCGCTCGCCCTCCAAGCTGCGCCGAGCGCTCGGGCACCCGGACGATCCCGATCCAGACAGCGCCGCGGCCATCCTCACGAGCTACCTGCGCGCCCAGTGTGACGCTCTCACCGCCGGCCACTTCGCCATCTCGGTCAAGCCGTTCGAGGCCAGCGCGACCAGCCAGCCGCACGAGGCCATTCACCAGACCCGGGTCGGGACCCGGCGACTGCGGGCGGCGCTGCGGATCTTCGCGCCGCTGTTCGAAGCCGAGCCCGCCGCCCGGCTGCAGGACGAGCTGGCCTGGTTCGCCGCCGAGTTGGGCGAGGTTCGCGACCGCGAGGTGCTGCGCAGCCGGCTGGCGCGCGCCGTCGAGGATCTGCCGGCCTACCTGGTCGTCGGTCCGGTCGGCAGCCGGATCGACGATGTGCTGCTCACCGAGCTGCGCCAGCACGCCGACGCCCTGCTGGCCACCATGCGCGACGAGCGCTACCGGGTACTGGTCCAGGATCTGGCCCGCTGGCGCGAGCGACCGCCCTTCAGCCCGGAGGCCGCCGGACCGCCCGACCTGCTGGCAGAGTACGTGGCCGCGGCCGAGCGCAAGCTCACCAAGCGGATGAAGCGCGCGGGCGGGAACCACACCCCCGCCGAGCAGCTACACCAGGCCCGCAAGGCCGGCAAGCGGGCCCGCTACGCCGCCGAGGCGGCCGCTCCGGCGATGGGTAAGAACGCCAGCAAGGTCGCCAAGCGGGCGTCCCGGCTGCAGACGTTGCTCGGCGAGCACCAGGATGCGGTGGTGGCCACCGAGCTGCTGCGCCGGATCGCCGACCAGGTCGCCGACGAGGGCGAGAACGCCTTCACCTACGGCATCCTGGTGGCCGACCAGCGCCGGATCGCGGCCAGCTCGGCACAGGCGGCCCGGGCCAGCACCGGCAGCTGACAACCCAACCACCAGGCGCGAAAGGCAGCTAGCGGCCCGGCTCCAGCCGGCCGTACTGCGCGATCACCTTGTCCAGCTCGAATCCCAGTGAGGTGTACAGCGCGCCGGCGCCCGAGGCGTTCTCCGAGTCGACGCCCAGGCACGCGGTGGTGTAGCCCTGCTCGGCCATCGCCCGCACCGACGCCGTCAGGCAGGCCCGGGCCAGGCCCTTGCCGCGGGCGTGTTGCCGGGTCCCCACCAACTGCACCCAGGCCTCTCCCCCGACCCACTGGGCGACCAGCACGTAGGACTGCACCACACCCTCTGGGTCGTCGGAATCCATGCTGACGAACGAGCAGTCCGGCCGGAACGTCCGGGACTCGACCATGCTCTGCCACTGCTCGGCACCCATCGGAATGAAGGCCCAGTGGGTGCTGAAGGCGTCGTTGTGGGCCAGCCGGACCGCCTCGGCCAGCTCCGGCGAGTACCGCCGCACCGGCAGCCGCGGCGGCGGCAGCAGCACCCCGGGGATCGGCCGGGCCATCTCGTGGGAGTAGCGCACGACCTGAT
>DASZEI010000426.1:0-8508 GCA_035940975.1 Jatrophihabitans sp.
GGCCCGGACGGCTTCGGCCTGGGCCCGGGCGTTGTCGGACTCCTCCAGGCCGCCGTCGAGGGTGAGCTGGCCCGTCGCCGGGCCGGCCTCGTCGCGCAGCTCGCGCTTGAGATAGCGCAACGCCAGGTCGGCCAGGTCGAAGGCCCGCTGGCCCGGCTGGACCAGGTAGGCGGCCAGCTGGGTGTCCGAGCTGACCCCGGCCAGCTTCCAGCCCTGCTCGGCCAGCGCCAGCACCGGGCCCTTGATGTCGTGACAGGCCTTGGCTGCGTCCGGGTCGGCCAGCCAGCCGGCCAGCGCCTTGTCGTCGGCCTCGGTCAGCTCGGCGATGTCGATCCAGCCGGCGCTGCCGTCGGCGCAGGCCAGCGTCACCGAGTTCAGGGTGCCGGTGCCGCGGCCCCAGGTGCCGCCGAAGGAAACCCCTACCCGGCGGCCGTCACCGGCGTGCTCGGCCAGGAAGCCGGCCACCTCGTCGGGCCCCAACCGCTGCACGTCGACGTCGAAGCCCTCCGACGCCTCGGGCTCCGGAGCGGCCAGGGTGGCGAACAGCCGTTCGCGCAGCACCCGGAACTCCAGGTTGTCGAACAGCTGGTGCACCTCGTCGCGGTCCCACTGCTGCCGGCTGAGCTCGCTGACCCCCAGATCGAGGTCGAGGTCGCGCACCAGCCTGGTCAGCTGCGAGTTGCGCAGCACCGAGCCGAGGTTCTCGCGCAGCGCGTCGCCGACCTTGCCCTTGACCTCGTCGACCCGCTGCACGAGCTGCTCCAGCGAACCGAAGTCCCGGATCCACTTGGCCGCGGTCTTCTCGCCGACGCCGGCGATGCCGGGCAGGTTGTCGCTTGGGTCCCCGCGCAGGGCGGCGAAGTCCGGGTACTGCGACGGGCTCAGGTCGTACTTGGCCTGCACCTCCTGGGGGGTGAACCGGGTGAGTTCGGAGACGCCCTTCTTCGGGTACAGCACGGTGACCTGGTCGTTGACCAGCTGCAAGGCGTCGCGGTCGCCGGTGCAGATCAGCACCTGCATGCCATGTCCGGCGGCCTCGTCGGTGAGCGTGGCGATCACGTCGTCGGCCTCGTAGCCGGGCACCGACAGCATCGGGATGCGCAGCGCCGCCAACACCTCCTGGATCAGCGACAGCTGGCCCTGGAACGGCGGCGGGGTGCTGGAGCGGTTGGCCTTGTACTCGGGGTAGGACTCGCTGCGAAAGGTCTGCCGGCTGACGTCGAAGGCGACCGCGAGGTGGCTGGGCTGCTCGTCGCGCAGCAGGTTGATCAGCATCGAGGTGAAGCCGAACACCGCGTTGGTGGGCTGGCCGGTACGGGTGGAGAAGTTCTCGACCGGCAGCGCGTAAAAGGCCCGGTAGGCGATCGAGTGGCCGTCGATGAGGAGCAGTCTGGGCGTGGTGTCCGTGGCGGTCACAGTGGCTGTCACGGTGGCTGAGTCTAGGCCCACCGTCTGACGATGACGCCCCCGCTCAGGTCGAGCTGGCCAGCCCCGCGTGATGGGCCGGGCGGATCGCGCAGGTCAGCCGGGCGGTGCAGGTCCGGCGGCCGTGGGCGTCCGAGATCACGATCTCGAACAGCGACAGGGTGCGCCCGACGTGGATCGGCGTGCAGACCGCGGTGACCCGGCCCTGGGTGGCGGAGCGGTTGTGGCTGCAGCTGAGTTCGACGCCGACGGCGATGTGGTCGGGCCCGGCCAGCATGGCCGCCGAAAGCGAGCCGACCGTCTCGGCCAGCACCGCCGACGCGCCGCCGTGCAGCAGCCCGTACGGCTGGCGGTTGCCGGTCACCGGCATGGAGGCGACCAGGTGGTACGGGTCGTTGTCCTCGATCTCGATGCCCAGCTTGTCCGACAGCTGTTCCCCGGTGCCGTCCCAGCGCTTGTGGAAGTCTTCGAGGATTGCCTGTTGGGCCGGGGTGATCATGCCCCTCTGCCTACCACACGGCTCGGGATGACCCCGCGCACGGTGCGGCGGCGACGCAGCGCAACCCGGTCCATGGTGTCGGCGATGCCGAGGCTGCGGCGCAGCGCGGCCACCGAGGCGATCCGGCGCACCACCAGCGGCGCGAAGCCCAGCCGGGCCAGGTAGCGGTTGGCGTCGCGGGCACCGGCCTGCACCCCGACCACCAGATGGCTGATCTCGCGGTCCTCGGCATGCCGGACCGCTCCGGTCAGCAGCGCCCGGCCGGCGCCGCGCCTGCGGAAGGATGGTGCCACCAGCAGGTGCGAGATGTAGAGCGTGGTGGTGGGCGCCAGCACGCCGATGTGCTCCTCGAGCAGCACCGCGAACCCGACCAGCTGCTGGCTGGCCTCGTCCACCGCCACCAGCACCAGCCGGTCGAGGTCGGACAGCAGCGAGCGGTACCGGTCGGCCAGGGAGTTCGGGTCGCCCTTGCGGCCCCGGCGCCCGACGTGCTCGGTGACTCCGTTGTCGACGGTGAGGGAGATCAATTCGCTGATGTCAGAGGGCGCGGCCGGCCTGATCCGCACGTTACCTCTCGACACATCCGCTCCCGATTTCGCGTTGATTCCCGGCGCTGGGCGGGCCTGTTCACTTGTTCAAACCCGAACGCACATTAGCGTGCGGATGCGCCGTCCGACAGGGCAAGGGCGGGTATTGACCGGTACGAAACTGCCCGTAACGCCTGCATCACAGACGGTGATCGGAATCGGGGTGAGGTAGCGGCCGGAGAGGACGCACGCACCTCCGACGCACCACCGACCTAGACCGCGATCTCCTCACCGAGGTAAGCGGCCCGGACCCGGTCATCGGCCAGCAACTCGCGACCGCTGCCGGTGAGCACGAGCTCGCCGGTCTCCAGAACGTAGCCGCGGTTGGCCAGCGCCAGGGCCTGGGCGGCGTTCTGCTCGACGATCAGCACCGTCACCCCGCTGGAGTTGATCTCGCGGACGATGTCGAAGATCTGCTTCACGATCAGCGGGGCCAGGCCCATCGACGGCTCGTCCAGCAGCAGCAGCCGGGGCTTGCCCATCAGCGCCCGGCCGATCGCCAGCATCTGCTGCTCGCCGCCGGACAGCGTGCCGGCGTGCTGCTTGATCCGCTCGCGCAGCCGTGGGAACAGCTCCAGCACGTGCTCGAGCAGCTGCCCGTCCGGCCGCTTGAACCGGAACGCCCCCATCTCCAGGTTCTCCTGCACGGTCATCCGGGGGAACACCCGGCGGCCCTCGGGCACGTGGCAGATGCCCATGCTGATCAGCCGGTGCGCCGGAATGCCGTCGATCCGCTCGCCGTCGAACAGGATCTGCCCGAGCGCCGGCTGCAGCATGCCCGACACCGTCTTCTGGGTGGTGGTCTTGCCGGCGCCATTGGCACCGAGCAGGGCGACCACCTCGCCCTCGTAGACCTCGAAGCTGACACCCTTGAGCGCCCTGATCGCCCCGTATCGCACCTCGATGTCCTCGACCCGCAGCAGTGCCTCGGTCACGTCGACCGCTCCCCTCCGTCGTGGTGTGCAGTCCCGTCCGGGGACTGGCCGACCAGCTCGTCCAGCGAGACGGCGGTGTCGATCCGGTGCAGTTCGGGCTGGCTCAGGTCGATGTCGGCGACCTCGTCGGCCGGGGTTCCGAGATAGGCCGCGACCACGGCCGGGTTGCGCTGGATCTGCTCCGGGCTGCCTTCGGCGATCTTCTCGCCGAAGTTCAGCACGATGATCCGGTGCGCGATCGACATCACCAGCTTCATGTCGTGCTCGATCAGCAGCACGCTGACCTCGTCGTCGATGTTGATGCTCTGGATCAGCGTCGCCAGCTCGCGCTTCTCGACCGGGTTGGTGCCGGCCGCCGGCTCGTCCAGCAGGATCACCCCGGGCGAGGTGCCCAGTGCCCGGGCGATCTCGAGCCGGCGCTGCTCGCCGTAGGCCAGCGAGCCGGCGATGTCGTTGGCCCGCGCTTCCAGGCCGACCCGGTGCAGCAGCAGGTAGGCGGCCTCGGTGCTCTCGCGCTCCTCCCGGCGCTGGCGCGGCAGGCCCAGCATCGCCGAGATCGGCCCGGACTTCTGGCGGGTCTCGATGCCGACCTTGACGTTCTCCAGCGCGGTCAGCGCCGGGAACAGCCGGATGTTCTGAAACGTCCGGGCCACCCCGAGCCGGTTCACCCGGTGGGTCTTGAGACCGATCACGCTGGTCGGCGGGTCGCCGGCCCGGGCCCGAACCTCGATGCTGCCCTCCTGCGGCGTGTAGACACCGGTCAGCGAGTTGAACAGCGAGGTCTTGCCGGCCCCGTTCGGCCCGATCACCGCCAGGATCTCGCCGCGGTGCATCTGCAGCGAGACGTTGTTGAGGCTGGTGACACCACCGAAGCGCAGGGTGACGTCCCGGACGTCGAAGATGATGTCCGGACCGGCGACGGGCTGTTCGGAGGTGGCCGAGTCGTTCATCGTGGAGGTCATCTCAGATCCCCTCGCTGGCCGGTACCGCCGCGGGTTCCAGCCTGGTGCTCCTGGGTTGCAGCCCGGACAGCTCCACCGCCCGGCGACGGGCCGGCAGCAGGCCACCCGGCCGGAAGATCATCATGGCCAGCACCGCGGCGCCGATCCACATCTGCCGATCGGCGGCGGGCACCTGGTCCTTCAGGAACTCCGGCAGCCAGGTCAGCAGCGCGGCACCCGCGATGGCGCCGGGCAGCGAGCCCATGCCGCCGAACACCACGTAGGCGACCACCAGGATGGAGTTGTTGAGCACGAAGTTGTCCGGGGTGAAGAACCCGATCTGGCTGGCGAAGAACACCCCGGCCACGCCGGAGGTCGAGGCGCCGATCGCGAAGGCCAGCAGCTTGATCCGGAAGGTGTTGATCCCGGTCGCCTGGGCGGCAACCTCGTCCTCGCGGATCGCGGCCCAGGACCGACCGATCCGGGAGTCCTCCAGCCGCCGGAACGCCAGCAGCACCACCAGCACGAAGACCAGCAGCAGGTACCAGTACTGCAACTGGTTCAGGCCCCAGGTGATCGACACCGGCCCGAGGTCGATGACCGGGTGCGGCACCTGGGTCGACGGGCCCTGGCTGCCGTTGGTCACCTCGTCGGCGTTGACCGCCACGATCCGGATGATCTCACCGAAGCCGAGGGTCACGATCGCCAGGTAGTCACCGCGCAACCGCAGCGTCGGCGCGCCCAGCGCCAGGCCGGCCAGCAGGCAGATCAGCACCGCGAACGGGATCGCCAGCAACGGGCTCATCTGCAGCCAGGACGGCGGCTTCACCGGCAGCGAGCCCACCAGGTAGGCGGTGGTGTAGGAGCCGATGGCGTAGAAGGCGATGAAACCCAGGTCGAGCAGGCCGGCCCAGCCGACCACCACGTTCAGCCCGACCGCCAGCAGCACGTAGATGCCGATCTCGGAGACCAGCACCGACTGCCAGAAACCGTTGGCGGTCGGCGGGTAGAACAGCGCGACCGCGACCGCGATCATGATGCCGCTGCGGACCGCGCCGGGTGCGGTGAGGAAGGACGAACTCGCGGACCGGCCGGTGGCGACCGCGTCGGAATCGGTCGCGGTGACCGCCGGTGTGCTGTAGCGCGGCGCGGTGGCGGCGATGTAGCCCCCGGCGCCGATCAGGAACAGCGCCGCGCAGGCCATCCAGCCGCCCGCGCCGAGGTTCTGCCACGGCCCGGTGGCCGCGTCCACGGCCAGGTCCGCGCCCAGGTCGCTGATCCGGTACAGGGTCAGCACGGTGAGCAGCACGCCCAGCCAGCCCACCGCGGCGCCGGCCCAGCCAAGCGGCCGGATCCGCCGGTAGCTGGCCACCCCGCTGAGCACCAGGCTGATCGCGAGCAGCGCCCAGCCGAGCCACGCCAGGTACTGCACGGCGATCGGTGCCAGCCCGGTGCCCCGGAACAGGTTGCGGGTGTCGGCCAGCGTGGCGTTGTAGTTCGCCGGCGAGAACCAGGTCGAGGTGGCCATCGCCATGATGCCCAGCACGGCACCGATCGCCACCAGCGGCAGGCCCGGGCGCCAGCCGAGCACCCGGTTCATCGTCCGCCGGGTGTCGGCGACCTGCGCGTCGGACATCGCGACCACCAGGCCGGCCGTCATCAGCACCAGGTAACCCACGATGCAGACGTAGACGCCCAGCGAGTGGTCGACGCCGCCGCCGAACTTCTGCACGTAGTCCACCACGGCGGCGTGGGAGATGTAGGCGATCACCGCGGCCACCAGGCTGAGTGCCGCCGCGGCCCAGCCGAAGTTGCGCAGGCCGGTGATGATGGCGGCGGCCAGCAGCAGCACCACGATCACCAGCAGCGCCCAGCACAGGCCGCCGAAGAACGCCGAGGCCAGCGGCGACAGGCCGTCGGTGTTGGCCGCCGCCTTGGCCACGGTGCCGAACTTGGCGTCACCGACCTGGTCGGCCCAGTGCATCAGGGTCTGGGACGCGATCACCGTCAAGGTGCCGGCGACCAGTGGCCAGACACCGGGCCTGGTCAGGAACGGAACCACTCTCGGCCAGAAGGTCATTGCCAGGAACACGATCACGCCGAGCGCCAGGAAGACCAGCACCCGGGCCGAGAACAGCGAGTGGTTGATGACGAACCAGAAGTTGTCGAAGCTGCCTTCCTGCGGGCCCCACATCAGGGCCAGCACCAGCGCGCCGGCCAGGCACATCACCAACCTGTTGACCGTGTCGGAGGTCCGGTTCATGCCGCACGCCCCAGCCGCTCGCCGAGGATGCCGGTCGGCCGGAACATCAGCACCAGCACGAGTACCACGAATGCCACCACGTCAGTCCACTTCGTATCGATGTTGACCACCGGCACCAGGTTCTCGACGATACCCAGCAGCAGGCCGCCGATCATGGCGCCCCGGATATTGCCGATCCCGCCCAGCACGGCGGCGGCGAATGCCTTGACACCCGGGATGAAGCCCATCGTGTTGCCGAAGCTGAAGTTCAGCCCGAACAGGAAGCCGGCGGCCCCGCCGAGCAGGCCGCCGATGACGAAGGTTCGCGAAATGGTCTTGTCGATGTCGATCCCCATCAGCGCCGCGGTCGGGGCGTCCTCGGAGATGGCCCGGATGCTGCGACCGAGCTTGGTGACCGCGACCAGCCGGTCGAGGAAGATCATCATGACCACCGCCGAGGCGATGATGACCACCTGCAGGACCCGGACCTCGGCGCCGAACGGCTTGAAGACCACCGCGTTCTGGTCCCAGAACCCCGGGAAGGCGTTGGAGGTCAACCGCCCGAACAGCTTGCCGGCAAGTTGGGAGAGGAAGAAGGATGCCCCGATCGCGCTGATCAGGAACGCCAGCTTGGGTGCCCCCCGCTTGCGCAGCGGCCGGTAGGCCACCCGCTCGAGCATCCAAGCGATGGCGGCGGCGGTGACCGCACCCGACACGATTCCGGCGACCAGGACGAAGGGCACCGCCCAGGACGGGGTTCCCTTACCGTCGCCCACCAGCAGATGGACGATCGCGTAACTGCCGAAGGCGCCGGACATGAACACCTCGCTGTGCGCGAAGTTGATCAGTTGCAGCACTCCGTACACGAGCGTGTAGCCCAGCGCGATCAGGGCGTACATCGATCCGCGGGTGAGTCCGAGGATCAGGTAGTTCATGAAGTCGGTCACGCTTCATACCTTCCGACAGGACGACGGGACGAATGATGCGAACTCACAGATGAGGGGCGCGCCGTCCGGCTGAGCCGAAATCCTCGCGCCCCTCATCCGGGGTCAGTGCCTTAGCGGTCTAGCTGGTTCAGGGCTGGTCCTGGATCTTGCCCAGCATGACGATCTTGCCCTCCTTCTGCTGGTACAGGTTCACCGTCGCGGCGGCAACCTCACCGTTGGGCGCGAACTTCACCTGGGTGGTGATGCCCTTGTAGTCCAGGGCGTTGATCGCGTCGGCCACGCTCTGGCGGGTCGGGGTGCCCTTGGCCGCCGCGGCCTTGATCGCCTCGATCATCGCGTTGGTGGCGTCGAAGCACTCCGGCGAGTAGGTCGAGGGCGGGGTGTTGAACTTCTTCTGGTAGGCCGCGGCGAAGTCCTTGGCCTCGGGTGCGGTGGTGGCGTCCTGGCAACCGCAGGAGAAGTACCAGCCGTTACCGGCCGGGCCGGAACCGCTGGTGAACACCGAGGACTTGCCACCGTTGCCGGTCATCTTCAGGCCCTTGAAGCCGGTGGCGGCCAGGGCCTTGGCGAACAGCGCCGCCTGGGCGTCGTAACCGCCGTAGAACAGCGCCTCGGCGCCGGAGGCGGTCACCCGCTGGGCGATCGCGCCGTAGTCCTGGGTGTTCTGGGCGACACCCTGGCGGATCACCGTGACCTTCTTTTCCTTCAGGACCTGGTTGACGACATCGCCGACGCCCTTGCCGTAGGTGGTGGTGTCATCGACGACGAAGACCTTCTTGAACTTCTTGGCCAGCCACTCGGCGGCCTGGGTGCCCTCGACGCCGTCGGTCGGTACGACCCGGTGGAAGGTGGTGAAGCCGGAGGAGGTCAGGGTGGCATTGGTGGCCGAACCGCTGATCATGCCCATGTTGGCCGCGGCGTAGGTCTTGCCG
>DASZEI010000427.1:0-12628 GCA_035940975.1 Jatrophihabitans sp.
CGCACGGCACCACCGACGGGCGACCCTCGGTCAGCGTGCATGGCTGCGGCCACGTCGAGCTGCCGCCCGGCGCGGTCCTCAACGGGGTGGTCTGCAACCAGAACGCGGTGACCGCCGCGCTGAAGCAGCTGTGGTCGAAGAACCACTTCGAATGCCGCAACGTGATCCTCGGCATCACCAACCAGCAGACCGTGGTACGTGACCTCCCGATGCCCAAGCTGCCCCATGACCAGCTGGTGAAGGCGCTGCCCTACCAGGCCCGCGAGGTGGTCCCGCTGCCGCTGGACCAGGCGCTGATCGACTGGCTGCCGTTGGGCGAGGCCGATCCGAGCGGCATGGTGCCGGGTCTGCTGATCGCTACCCCGCGACACCCGGTGCTGGCCGCGGTGCAGGCCATCGAGAACGCCGGCCTGCAGGTCGCCCGGGTCGACCTCTCGTCCTTCGCCGCACTGCGCGCCATCGCCGATGAGAGGCACGGCGTCGAAGCGATCATCGACATCGGCGCCCACATGACCAACATCGTCATTCACCGCCACGGCGTACCCCGGGTGGTCCGGGCGGTCGCGCGCGGCGGCCAGGAACTCACGGACCGGATCGTCGACCGGGTCGGGCTCGATCCCGAACGGGCTGAGTCGGCCAAGCGACTGCAGGGCCTGCAGGCCACGAACCGGAACTTCACCGATGCGCTGAACGAGGGACTCCGGCCGCTGCTGGCTGAGGTCCGGGGCTCCATCCACTACTTCGGAACGACCGAAGACAGCACCACGGTGGAGCGGTTGTCACTTACCGGCGGCGGCTCGGCGTTGCCGGGCCTGGCCGACCTGCTGGCCGAGCACCTGGGGATTCCGGCCAACGTGGTCGCTCCGATGCAGCACGTGCGCAACCGGTTGGCATCGAAAGAACTTCGGAACGAGGACGCGGAGCTGTCAGCCACCGCGGTATCAGTAGGACTGGCGATGGGAGCCGCGGCATGACCACCATGCAGCCACGTGAGCTGTGGAGCACGATGCCGGGTTGGGGCATAGTCGCCAACCTCATTCCGCCCGAGGTGCTGCAAGCCCGCCGGGTGCGCGCCGTGCGCAAGCTGGTGGCGTACGCGCTGTGCGTGCTGGTGCTGATCGCCGGTGCCGGGTACGGCTACGCCTGGTATCGCAGCCAGCAGGCCGCCGACGCCCTGGCCGCCGAGCAGAGCCGGACGGCGCAGTTGGTGGTGCAGCAGAAGCGCTACGCCGACGTCACCCTGCTGCAAGGCAGCGTCGCCGGGGTCCGCACCCAGCTCTCCCACCTACTCGCCAGCGATGTGGACTCCTCGGCCGTGATCGCCGCGATCCTCCTGCAGCTGCCGCCCGGTGCCACGGTCAGCCAGCTGGCGGTCACCATGTCCGCACCGGCCGGCAAGCAGGCCAGCGCCACTGCCGCCACCGGCAGCGCGGTCCTGGACACCTCCGGACGCCCGCACATCGGCGTGATCAGCGTTACCGGCCAGGCTCTCCGGGTATCCGACGTCTCGACCCTGGTCGACCGGCTCAGCGCCCTGCCCGGCTTCATCGATCCGTATCCGACGGCGAACACGACGAACGACAAGGGCACGTTGTACACCATCCAGTTCTCCTTCGACGACCGGCTGCTGTCCCACCGTTACGACGTCACGTCCAAGACCGGAGGCAACTGATGAGCGGCATGAAGGGCGATCGGCTGTGGCTGGCCGGCGGTGCTGCCGCCGGAGTGGTCATCTCCGCGCTGGCCTGGTTCATGGTGGTCAGTCCGGAGCTGTCCAACGCCTCCTCGCTGGACGAGCAGACCATCGCCTCGCAGACCCAGAACGTCAGCCTGCAATCCAAGATCCACCGGCTGCAGGCCGACAACTCCAACATGGACGCCCTGATTGCGTCGCTGCAGCAGGCCCGGACCGCCCTGCCGGTGGACACTGGGCTGGCTGAGTACACCCGCCAGCTGAGCGGCTACGCCAAGGAATACGGGGTGAGCATCAGCAGCATCACCGCGGGTGACCCGGCGGCGCTGGCTTCGACCGCACCAGCGGCTGCGGCACCCGACGCGGCGGCCGGTTCGACCCCCACGACTCCGGCGGCCACGACTCCGGCGGCCGGTGCCGCCGCGACACCGGCCGGGCAGGTTTACGCCCTGCCGCTCACCGTCGTGGTGAAGGGAACCGCCCCCGCCGACCTGCGGTTCCTGGCAGCCGTGCAGGGCCCCGGCAAGCGAGCCGCGCTGGTGTCGGGCACCCAGCTGACCGGCATCACCGCCAAGCGCGGTACCGACGGGCAGCTGACCATCCAGTTGCAGCTGTTCGTCGCACCGCAGGCACCCGGCGCGGTGGACGCGCTGGTGAAGCGGCTGTCCGACACCGCGAAGTAGCGCCGCACGGGGCAGCAACGCCTACCCCGACCGCAGCGTCTGACAGCCCGGGACCTGGGTGATCCCGGGCTGTCGGCTTTTCCGTCCACCGGGGCGGCGGTCGTCGGCCGCGGGCCCGGTTCGTACGAGCCGCGCATGCGGGAAGGGCCCGGCGAGGCTACTGCCTCGCCGGGCCCTTCCCGCTTGGAGCTAGCTAGGTACTACTTCACGTTCACCGTCAGCGTCGGGCTGGTCGAACCCAGGTGGTTGGCGGTGTCGGTCGGGGTGAACTGCGCCCGGACCTGCACCCGCTCCGCCGGGGTCGGGACGGTGGCCGAAGCCTTGCCGTTCGCTCCCACCTGCGCCTGCGCGACGACCACACCGTTGAGGTAGAAGGCAACGGTGCCGACGGCCGGCTTGCCGGTGTTCAGCGAGACGGTAGCCGTCATCTGCATCTGGTACTTGTTGCTGCCCTTCACCTTGCTGGCTGTCGCGGTGAGGCCGGTCGTGGAGACCGCCTTGTTCACCGTGAACTGCAGCACCGCTGAGGTGGAACCCACCACGTGTGCCGCCGACGGCACGAACGTCGCGGTGATCTGCAACGTCCCCGCCGGAGTCGTCGCCGGCACCTGGTAGCTCGCCTGGCCCGAGCTCACCGCGACGGTGGCCAGCACCGTGCCCCCGGAGGTCTCGAACCGGACGGAGCCACTGGGTGCCCCGCCGTCGCTCTGGGCAACGGTCGCCGTGAGCGTGGCCGGGGTGCTGGTCCCGTAGGTCTGGGACGCCGCCGAAGCGGTGAGCGTGGTCGTGGTGCTCACGAGCTGGCTGATCGTGATCGGCACAGTGGTCGTGGTACCCGTGTCCGCTCCGCTGACCGTCAGGTTCTGCTGCCCGGCCGGCACGCCGGCGGGAAGGGTGAAGCTGACGGAGGCGGTCCCGTATTCGTCGGTGATCGCCGTCCCGAGGGCGTTGTTCACCGCGAACGTCCCGAGCTGGGTGTTGCCCAGGCTCACCGTCACCGAGCTGTCCTTGCGGTCAGCCGCGGTGCTGAAGGCCAGCGAGGACAGGTCGAAGCTGACCTGGTCGCCCGGGTAGTAGGACGCCGGGGCACCGGCCGGGAACATCACACCGACGGAGCGCTGGGTGTAGTTCGGCGACACCGGGGTGTGGGCGTCCATGTAGTCGACCATCGCCTGCAGGTCGGTCTGCCCGGTGTCCTTCTTGTTGGTGCCCTGTGCGAACACCCCGAAGTTGTCACCGCCGGCCGCCAGGAACGAGTTGACCGTGACGGAGTAGCTGGCCGCCGGGTCGATCCGAGTTCCGTTGAGCCACATGGCGGTGATCCGGCTACCGGCTGCCGCCCGTGCGTCGTAGGTGTAGGTGAATCCTTCGGACATACCCAGCCGCAGGAACGGCCGGGACGAGCCCGCCGGCTGCCACTGCTGCTCCAGCGCGGTCTTGAGCTGCGCGCCGGTCAGCTTGAGGTTGACCAGGGTGTTGGCAAACGGCTGGACGTTCGCCGCCTGCTTGTAGGTCAACGTCGTCGGGTAGGTGCTGCTGCTGCCGACCATGTCCGCCCGCAGGCCGCCCGGGTTCATGAAGGCGATCTGGGCCGAACCGGTGTTCGCGCCCTCCGTGGCGGTCTGCTGCACCTCGGCGACCAGGTTGCCGAGGGTGGACTCACCGCCGCGGTTCTCCGCACCCGTGGAGGTCTTGGCGCGGTTGAACGGACCGGTGATCTGACCCAGCGGCTGCGCGCCGAGCACCGCGGCATCGGCCACCGCCTTGTCGACGATCGCCTGGGTCGGCGCGTCGGTCGGGTAGGCCGGCGTCTTCACCAGCGGCAGGATGTTCTGCTGGAGTCCGACGACCTTGTCGGTGTCGGAGTCCACCGTGAACAGCAGCTGGTCGAGGTTGTAGCCGTACTGACCGGCCGAGACCACCGGACGGGTCGTCACCGGGCGGCCCTGGCTGACCCAGCCCGGCACCGTGACCGAGTGGTTGTAGGCCAGGTGGGTGTGACCCGAGACGATCGCGTCGATGTTGTCGTTCACACCGGTGACGATCTTGCCGAAGTCGGTGGCAGGGTCGGTCGCCGAGGACAGCGCGGTGGTCTCGGCACCCTCGTGCACGAGCAGCACGATGATGTCAGCGCCCTGGGCCTTCAGCTTGTCGGCGTCCCGGTTGGCGGCCGTCACCACGGGCTCGATCTCCAGGCCGGCGATGCCGGCCGGGGAGACCAGCTCGCTGAGGTGTTCGGTGACCGCACCGATGAAGCCGACCTGGACGCCCCCGAAGTCCTTGATCCAGGTCTCCGGCAGTGCCGCCGAGTGGTCCTCGGCGTGCCGGACGTTGTCACCGATGTACTGCCACGCCGCGCCGCCGTAGGGGTTGGTGTCGGCGTTGTACGGAGCCATCACCCGGTTCACCAGGTCGTTGTAGCCCTGGTCGAACTCGTGGTTGCCCACCGCCGAGACCTCGAGGCCGGCCGAGTTCAGCGCGTCCAGCGTCGGCTTGTCGTGGGCGATGAAGGACTCGAAGGTGGACGCGCCGATCAGGTCACCCGCGGCGGCGAACACCGTCTCGGGGTACTGGGTGCGCAGCTGCTTGACCGCACCGGCAAGCACACCTGCACCAGCCTCGACCCCGTTGGCCTGGATCCGGCCGTGGAAGTCGTTGATGCCGAGCACCTGCACGGTCTTGGTGGGTGCGCTGGCGGTCAGGCCGAGCACCACCGGGTCGTGGTCGGAGGAGCGGTACGGGTCAGCCTGGTAGAAGTCGGTGGCGGTGTAGTTCCACCGGCTGTACTCCAGTGCCACCGACTCGCCGGAGTTGATGTTCCAGATGTCGGCGCCGGTGGCCCGCTTGGACGCGTCGGCGTTGATCAGGATGTGGTCCAGCGAGCCGGACAGGCCCGAGAAGGAGTAGGAGTACTCGCCGTGCGGGAACTTCTGCTCGGCGTCGGCGTAGCCGGCGTCGTAGAGCACCTGCAGCGGGTCTTCCTTGGCGTAGGAGTTGTAGTCACCGGCCATCACGACGGCCTTGGTGCCGGTGGCGGCCAGCACGGTGGGAACCCAGTCCCGCAGCGCGGTGGCCTGGCGGACCCGCGACTCGTTCGAGGAGCCCTGCCCGTCACCGGTGTCGGCGTCACCCGGCCACGGACCGGCCGAGCCCTTGGACTTGAAGTGGTTGACGACGAACAGGAAGTTGCCGCCGCCGGCCACCGGTGCGAAGACCTGCGCCACCGGCTCGCGAGCGTTGTCGAACGCGCCGCCGGACGAGCTCTGGGTGCCGAGCGCCCGGGACGGGCCGATCCGCTTGACCGCGGCCGGCTTGTAGATGATCGCGCTGTTGATGACGTCCATCTCGGACACCGCCGGCAGTTCCGCCGAGGACGGGTTGGCCGCCCAGGTGCCCGCGCCGGCGTCGGCGTTCAGCGCCGCCACCAGGGTGTTGAGCGCCTCGTCGGTGGCCTCGCCCAGCCGTGCGGAGTTCTCGACCTCCATCAGGCCGACCACGTCTGCGTCCAGGGCGTTGATGGCCTTGACGATCTTGGCCTGCTGCCTGGCGAGGTCCGCCGAGTCCCAGGCGCCGCGCTGGTCGCAGCCGCCGCTGACGGTCGAGCCGTCACCGTCGCGGTCCTTGAACGCGGTGCACGAGCTGTTGTCGGTGCCCAGCGTGGTGAAGTAGTTCAGCACGTTGAACGAGGCGACCTTGAGGTCGGCGTTGCCGATCAGGGCGTCGTCGGGCGCCGCGGTGCGGGTGTTGCCGAAGGTCACCGGCGAGCTGGTGTTGTCCGGGCCGATGACGGTGCTGGTGGGCTGGAACTTCCAGGCGCTGTTGCGCCAGTCGACGATGACGTCGCTGGTGAAGGTGACCGGCTCACCGACCCGGACCGGAGCGGACTGGGAGACGTAGGGCGGGGTCAGGTTGCCGTTGACCAGCAGGCCGCCACTGGTGGCGAGGAAGTTGGTGCTGGAGCCGTCGTCGAGGGTGACCGCGCGAGCGGCGTTGTCCGCCTCGGTGGGGCTGGAGGCGGCCGGGCCCGGCTTCTCGACCTCGGTCCGCTGGATCAGCGGCTTGGTGCCCGAGGCCAGGCCGACCTCGCCGAACTGGTTGGTGGAGAAGGTGTTGGTGACGGTGAAGGCGCCGGTCGGGCGGTAGAGCATGCCCTCCAGCGACTCGCGCGCGGCGTCGGTGGTCGGCCAGCCCGAGGTGGTGGCCGCGGTCACGGCCGCGGGCGGGGCGCCCAGGTCGACGACATCGGCGGCGGCGACGTTGAGCTCGGTCATGCCGAAGAACTCGGTGACCGAGCCGGTGACCTGGAGGTACTTGCCGACCTGCACGGCCGCCGGGAAGGCGCCGGTGGACTGGAAGACGAAGATGCCGTCCGAGGTGGTGTCGGTGGCCGGATCGACCGGTCCGCCGGTGCCCGGGGTCTGGAGGTAGTAGCCCTTGAAGCCACCGGCCGGGTAGGCCGCGGTGACGATGCCCTTGGTGGTGACGGTGCTGCCCACGAGCGGCGAGGAGGCGCCGGGACCCTGGATCTCGGCGATCGTCTTCTCAGTCGTCGGCGGCGGGGTGACGGTGGTGCAGGCGGTCCCGCAGGCCACCGGGCTCGGCGCGCCGGCGGTGAAGTCCGCGGCGTTGTTGGCGGTGTTGTCGTGGCTGGCGTTGCGCGAGACGGAGTTGGTGTTGCTGGGTGCCGGGGTGGGGCCGGTGCCGGCGAAGTCGTTGGCGGTGCTGCCGAAGCCGACGAAGTCGACGACCGCGGCGTTGCCGTCGCAGTCGGCGCCGCAGGTCAGCGCGCTGGTGCTGTTGACCAGCGCCACCTTGCCGGCGGTGCCGCTCATCGCGATGGTCCCGGTGACGTCGGAGGGGACGTCAGTGGTGCCACCGGCACCCTGCGACTCGCGCACGATGTAGTAGGTGCCGGCCGGCAGCGTGCCGGTCAGCGCGGTGGCCGCCCAGGAGGTGCCGGTCGCGGAGGCGTACTGGACGGACCAGCCGGCCAGGTTCACCGCCGAGCCGCTCTTGTTGTAGAGCTCGATGAAGTCCTGCTTGTAGGTGGCGCCGGTATTGCCACCGCCGCCGTACACCTCGTTGATCACGACGGGAGCACCGCTGCTCGCCCCGGCCCAGGCCGAGGTCGGTACCGCAAGCCAGGTGCCGGCTACCAGCACCGAGGTCGTGAGTCCACTGATGAAAGCTTTTCCGCGTGCGCGCATGCACTATCTCCGTGTCAGGACAAGGGAGGACGGCACTCGCGAAGCGCGAATGCCGGGAAATGTCGGATACCGGGACGGTAATCGACGGCCGACGCTTCGTATACCCCCGAAACCCGCAAGAAACCCGCAAGATTTTGAGGGACGCTGCCCGATGAGTGCCGTGTTTACAGGGTTTTTGCTGGTGTTTAGCGGCGTATTTGTGACGCAGAGTTAGAGGACGTTAGCGGAGCGTCACTACTGCCGGGTATGAGTTACCTCACATGAGGTTCACAGACGCCTTCCAGAAATAGTTGAGCACTCAACCACATTGGACATAGCATCATGGAGTCCGCTCACCGCCAGGAGATCCTCATGTCAGTCTTTCGGTTGAACCACGCCGTGCTCTACGTCCGCGATGTCGCCGCCAGCGTGGCCTTCTACCGCGACGTCTTCGGCTTCGACTACACCCCCCACGGTGCGGGCATGCCGGGGGCGGCGTTCCTGCGGGCGCCCGGCTCGTCCAACGACCACGATCTCGGGCTGTTCCAGATCGGCAGCCAGGCCGGTCCGTCCGGCGCCGGGCGCGGCACCGTCGGGCTGTACCACCTGGCCTGGGAGGTCGACACCCTCGGCGACCTGGAGGAGTTGGCCGGCAAGCTGGCCGACGCCGGCGCCCTGGTCGGTGCCTCCGACCACGGCACCACCAAGTCCTTGTACGGCCGCGACCCCGACGGCCTGGAGTTCGAGGTGGTCTGGTTGATCCCGGCCGACCTGCTGACCCAGGAGGACCGGACCCGGTCCACCTCGATCCGGCCGCTGGACCTGCACCGCGAGATCGCCCGGTTCGGCCGGGATGCCCGGGGCGGCTTCGGCGTCTCGCGGACTGCCGTCGGCGCCGACCGCTAGCGCCCGGGCGGCCGGCTCGCCGCGCCGCCCGTACCGCAACGGACACCGATTGGCATCAGTCGGATAACTACCCGGCGGGACCGGCCACCGGCCTGCTGGGCCAGGGTGTGTGATGGCATCGGATGGCCCGGTCGGGCATCGCCTGGCCCGCTGGTGGGCCGCGCCGGTGGACGGCGATAGGTTTTCCGACCGAGGGCCTGCCAGCGGTTCTCCAGCCCGGCCGGCGAGAAAGGCGACGCCCATCAGCAGTTTCGGTAGCAGCCGGTTGGCCCTGCTGCTGCGTGCCCTGTGGTGGCGTCGGGGGCTGTCGGCGGCGACCCTGCTGGTGGCCGCGATCACCATCGGCGCGGGCTCCCTCGGCCCGCTCTACGCCCGGGCCGCCGACGAATCGACGCTGCGCGACCGGCTGACCGAGTCCGCCAGCGACGCCGCGCTGCACTTCACCTTCACCCGTGACATCGAGACCGAGGGCCAACTTGCGGCGGCGGCCGAACTCGGCCCGAAGCGGGGCAGCATCAAGGCCTATCCCGACACGGTGGTGGCCGCCGTGCTGCCGGTCCGGGCCGCGATGCCGGTCCAGGTGGCAAACGGCGACCTGGGCCCGAACACCCGGATGATCTGGCGGGACGGCGCCTGCGGGCACCTGGTGCTCACCCGGGGCCGCTGCCCCAGCCGGCCCGGCGAGGCGCTGGCCAGCGAGCGCACCCTGCAGGGCAACTACTACGGCTGGCAGGTCGGTACCCCGCTGGTGCTCTCGGGTGCGCCGCCGGTCCTCGCGAGCGTCGCCGGGACCAGCCAGCCCGACATCAAGGTCACCCTGGTAGGTGCCTACCGGCTGCGCAGTGCCAGCGATCCGTACTGGCAGGGCCGCACCTACTTCGACGCCCACCTCGGGCGCGGCGACGGTCCGAACACCGTCGACGGGCTGTTCGTGGACCGCTCGGAGTTGACGGTGGTGCTTCCCACCCGGCTGGAGGTGCAGGTCGACTATCCGATCGCCGCTGATAGGGTCCGGACCTCCGACGTCGCGGCGCTGAAAGCGGACCTGACCACCCTCGTGCAGTTGCGCTCGGAGCCCAGTGTGGGCGAGTTCTTCAGCACCGACGTGCTGCGGGTGCTGGCCGCGGCTCAGGCCGAGCAGAAGCTGATCAACCTGTCCACCCTGCTGGTGTCGCTGCAATTGGCGGTACTGGCCTGGCTGGTGCTCTTCCAGGTGATTGCCGACGCGGTGGAGGCCAAGGGTTCGGAGATCGCGCTGGCCAAGCTGCGCGGCCTGGGACCGACGGCCACGCTCCGGTTCGGACTGGCTGAGCCGATGCTGCTGGTCGCGCTGGCCACGCCGCTGGGGCTGCTCGGCGGCTGGCTGTCGGTGCGGCTGTTCACCGCCAACGTGCTGGTTCCCGACACCCCGGTCAGCTTCACCCGGGCCACCGCGGTGGCGGTGGCGGTTTCCCTGGCCGGCAGCCTGATGGCCGCGGCCGCCGCCAGCCGCAAGACCCTGCGGCGCCCGGTGCTGGAGCAGTGGCGGCGGGCGCCCGGCCACCAGCCGAGCGCGCTGATGCTGGTCCTGGACATCGTGCTGGCCGCCACCGCGGTGTTCGGGCTGGTGCTGCTGAACCGGGCCGGCCGGGACGGCAGCCCGCGGGCGATGACCCTGCTGGCGCCGGCTTTGCTGGTGTTCGCGGTGGCCCTGCTGGGCATCCGGTTGCTTCCGCTGGTGCTGCGCCCGCTGCTGCCGATGACCCGTGGCTCCGGCCGGATCGGGTTGTTCCTGGCGGCCCGGCAGGTGGTGCGCCGGCCGGCCGGGCTGCGGCTGGCCGCACTGCTGGCGGTCGCGGTGGGCCTGGCCACCTTCGCAATCGCCGGCGAGGGAGTGGCCGCCGGAAACCGCGACATCCGAGCCAGGATCGAGGTGGGCGCCAGCGCCGTGGCGCCGCTGCAGTTCGAGCCGCTGCACGATCCGATCGCGGCCACCCGGCAGGCCGACCCGGCCGGCCGGTGGGCGATGGCCACCGCGTCCTGGCTGCCCGCCGGCGGCGGATCGGTCACGGGCCGGGTGCTGGCCGTCGACGCTGCCAGGCTGGCCGCGGTGGCCTACTCCGGCGGCTCCACTCCGGCGCCGGCCGAGGCGGCCCGGGCACTGCTGCCATCGAACCTGCCCGCCGCGCTGCAGGTGCGGACCAGCCGGCTGCGGGTGAGCGTCGAGGCCATCAGGTTGAGTGCCGGCAACCGGCCGACCGTGCTGCTCAACCTGCGGGCGCCCAACCGGCCGGCGATCAATGCCCGGGCCGGCACGCTGGCCCTGGGAACCCACCGCTACACCGCGGCGGTCCCGTGCACCGGTGGCTGCACGCTGACCGGCATCACCTGGGACCGGCCGATCGACACCTTCGGACCGATGAACGGCACGGTGCGGGTGAGCCAGCTGGAATTCTTCGCCGGCGGCCGGTGGCAGCCGCTGGACGCCGGGCTGGGCACCGACGGCGACTGGCGGTCGCAGGCCAGCCGGCTGGGCAATTCCGAAGACACCCTCAGCGCGACCGAGGGCGGCCTGCAGGACACCTACACCAGCCAGGGCGGAGGCTCGGCCGGCATCACCCATGCCGACACCCCCTGGCCACTACCGGTGCTGGCCTCCCCCGGCGGCCTGGTCGCGGGGGCCGCGGGCCAGACCAACCTGCGGATGACGGACGAGACCGGCGCCGGGGCGCTGTACCAGGTGGTGGGCGAGCCGGCGGTGCTGCCCTCGGTGCTGGACAACGGGGTGCTGGTCGACCTGGCCAGCCTGCGCGCGCAGCTGCCGACCTTCGACACCGAGGCCCGCTGGTCGATCTGGCTCGGGCCGGCGGCGCCGCCGGACGCGATCAGCCGGCTGCGCGCCGCCGGGCTGGTGGTGGAGGCCGGCACCACCAAGTCCGGTCGGCTCAGTGCGCTGGACCGGCAGGGCCCGGCGTTGGCGCTGCAGCTGCTGGTGGTGTGCGCCATCGTGGGCTCGATCCTGGCCGTCGGGGGCACCGCCATCGCGATCGCCGCGACCGGCCGGCGCCGGACCTTCGAGCTGGCCTCGCTGCGCGCCGTCGGGATCACCCGCCGGACGCTGCTCCGTGCCTGCGTCCTCGAACAGTTGCTGCTGCTGGGCGCCGCCCTGCTGCTCGGCGTACCGGCCGGTTACCTGGCCGCGCGCTGGTCGATGCCCTCGATCCCGGAGTTCGCCGACCGTACCCCGGTGGGCCTGAGCTACCGGCCGGCACTGTCCGGCGTCGGGTTGTTCGCTCTGATCTTCCTGCTGTTGCTGGGTATCACCGCGGTGCTGGCCGGCCGCGCGCTGATGCAGGCCGCCGCGCCGGCCCGGCTGCGGGAGGCCGAATGAGCGCGCGCATGCTGCAGACCGGGCTGGCGATCCACTGCGAGCACCTGAGCCACTACTACGAGCTGGACGGCGAAGAGGTCACCGCACTGGACAACGTCGAGTTCAGCGTGGCGGCGGGAGAATCGGTGGCCCTGCTGGGGCCGTCCGGCTCGGGCAAGTCGACCCTGCTGAACCTGCTCGCGGGACTGCTGCGGCCCAGCTCCGGCCAGATCTACCTCGGCCCCGACGACATCACCGTGATGAGCGAGTCCGAGCTGCTGCGACTGCGCGGCCAGCGGGTCGGCGTGGTGGTGCAGAACCCGTCGCGCAACCTGTTGCCCTACGGCACCGCCGAGCAGAACATCAGCTTCGCCCAGCGTGCCCTGCGCGGCTACCGGCGGGTCGACCTGCAGTCGCCGGCCGAGCTGCTGGCCGCGCTCGGGTTGTCGGAGTTGAGCGGGCAGCGGGTGTCGCGGCTGTCCGGTGGCGAGCAGCAACGGCTGTCGGTCGCGGTGGCGATGGCCGGCTCCCCCGGGCTGTTGCTGGCCGACGAGCCGACCTCGCAGCTCGACACCGACAACCGCGACAAGGTGGGTGAGTTGCTGGCCCGGATCACGTCCAGCTTCGGCACCACTGTGGTGGTGGTGACCCATGACCCGGCGGTCGCGGCCGCGCTGGGGCGCAGCGTGACCATCACCGAGGGCCGGGCTGATGACCGCGATCAGCACCGGCAGCAGTTCGTCCGGGTCGAGGCCAGCGGCGCCGTGCAGTTGCCGCCGGACCTGCTGGCCACCCTGCCGCCCGGTTCCCA
>DASZEI010000428.1:0-13351 GCA_035940975.1 Jatrophihabitans sp.
TCGCAGTCGTCACGGCCTGCCATTCCCGCTGTTCCTGAGTCGCGGACACCTCGGCGGTACTGATGAAGCTGACCTCGGCCGCCGCCCGCCAGCGCTGCGCCGCGGCCACCACGGCGCGATCATCGACCCGGCTGAGGGTGACCTCCAGCAGGGCCCGGGCGTCGATGTAGCGGCGCTCGGCGGCATCCAGTTCGGGCGTCGGCTGCCCGGCATTGGCCCGGCTGAGCGCCCCGTAATCACGGATCCCGCTCCGCAGGGCCAGCGCGGCGTCCTGGGCGTCGGTCAACGCGGCCCGGCGGCGCTGGTAGCGGCGGGCATTGCCCTCCCGCACGCTCAGGACGATCTGGGTGCCGATGGCCACCAGCAGCGAGACGGCGGCCGCCCCGATCGCGGTGATCAGGGTGATCGAGGTCGCCGACGCGGCGACCGCGCTCAGCGGCCGGATCACTGACCGGCGACGCGGCGGCTCTCGGCCGGCTTGGTCGAGCGCTCGGCCGGGCTGGCGGCCAGCAGTGGACGCGAGGCGTTGGCGTCGGCGACCTCGATCAGCTTGAGGTCGGCCTGCACGCCGAGGATGGCTGCCTCGATGGTGAGGGCCGCCAACGGCTCGTCCTTGTGCTGGCGGCGCAGCGCTCGCAGGGTCTGTAGCTCGGCCATCCGGGCATCGCGCTGGGTTCGGCAGACCTCGTGCACCTGCTCCTCGCTGCGCCGCCCGGCGGCCAGCACTTTGAGAATGAAATCGTCACGGTAACCGGCGGTCCGGGTAGTCGGTTCGGCTAGCCAACTGTCGAGTTCACGCCTCCCGGCAGCAGTGATTTTGTAGACAGTGCGGTCTGGTCGGACGTCTTGGGACACTGTTCGCGAGGTCACCAGGCCGTCCCGGCTGAGCCGCTCCAGGATTTGGTAGACGTGGCCGATATTGAGCCCGCCCCATTGTGGCCCGACCGCTTTCTCAAAATTCGTCTTAATTTCATAGCCATAGCTGGGTCCATCGGCGAGAAAGGACAACACCGCGTGTTGGATAGCCACGGCGACCACTATAGGGGCAAGGCTTGTTGCTGCGGGCGACTGGCGCGGACCTGGCCTCGGCCAGTGACAGGAGGATGATGGAAGGGTGGGGTTACCAGCGGGTACGGCGCCGCCAGAACGGGCTGGTGCGCGGGTCGAACTGGAGTCGGTGACCAAGACCCGGCGCCAGGGACGGGCCACGGTCACCTCGCTGGCAGACGTATCACTCACCATCTTGCCGGGTCAAATCGTTGCAGTCACTGGACCGTCCGGGGCCGGAAAGTCCAGCTTGCTCCAGCTGATCGGGGGCCTCGACATTCCCGATTCCGGCCGCATCCTGGTCGACGGCGTCGACATTGGCCGGCTGTCCGGCAGGCATTCGGCATACTTTCGCGGCAGTGTCGGTTTTGTCTTTCAGCGCTATCACCTGCTGAGCAACCTTTCGGCCCTCGACAACGTGATAACTCCGGTGCTGCCACTACGGGTCGACTTCGACAAGCAGGAGCGCAGTCGCCAGTTACTCGCGGCCGTCGGGTTGGCCGACCAGGCGGCGGTACCCGCCCGCGAGCTGTCCGGTGGCCAGCAGCAGCGGGTGGCGATCGCCCGGGCGCTGGTGAACCGGCCCCGGCTGCTGCTGGCCGATGAGCCGACCGGAAACCTCGACTCCCGGACCGGGGAGGAGATCCTCGACCTGCTCACCGAGCTGCAGGCCGAACACGGCATGACGATGCTGCTGGCCACCCACGATTCGACGGTCGCCAGCCAGTGCCAGCGGCTGGTCGAACTGCGCGACGGGCGGGTCGTCAGCGACCGCGACCTGACCGGGGCCGATCCGGACGACACGCTGCGCCGGATCAGCGGCCCGGGCTGAGACCGGTTCCGCGCGGCCGGTCACCGGCCGATCTGGTGGCGGCTGGCTCACCGCCGATCTGGTCGCGGCTGCTCACCGCCGATCTGGTCGCGGCTGATCGCCGTCGGTAACCGCCGCCATCCGAACGGGGTGCCGGCATCGGTGACCGTCCGTCAGACACGAACATCTGCATTGGCACAAGGTAGCTTGACCGAATGTAGTTCAATGCCTAACGTTCTTCACACGAAATGCCCAACCACGGCAAGGGATTCGCCAATGACCGCTTTGCTTACTCGAACAGCTCAGGTCTTGTCAGCGCGGTCGAGGCTCGCCGGACACCCGCTCGTCGACGGCTGTGCGCCGGACTGCATGTACGAGTACACCTGCGATTCCAACCACACCTACTACCGCCGGGAATGCTGGTATCACCCCGATTGCACCCGATTCTGCTATGAGTGGGTGGTAATCGGCACCTGCTGAAGCTCGGGCTTGTGGTTCAACGGGGGGAGTGCCGTGTTCAGTTATGCCGTGATGGCCGATCGGTGCCTGCTGGCCCTGGTGCTGGCCGCTTCCGCGATCGGCAAGTGGTGGGATCGCTCCGGGATCGATGAGTTCGGCCGCATCCTGCGTCTCGGCCTGAGGCTGCCGCAGGCCCGGCGGGTGGCGGGCGCGTGGGTGGCCGCCGAGGGGGTCGCCGCCGTGCTGCTGGCGGTGCCGCTGACGGTAGGTTTCGCGGCGGTGCTGGCCACGCTCGAGTTCGGCTGCCTGACCGCGGGAGCCGCGCTGCTGGTGGCCCAGCGGCGCGGGTTCAGCTGCACCTGCTTCGGTAGCGGCAGGTCGCAGCTGAGCTGGTGGACGGTGCTGCGCAACAGCCTGCTGACGGTGGCCGCGCTGCTGCTGGCCGCGGGCCTGCGGCAACCGGCGGCAGCGGCACCCGCACCGGTGGCGCTGGCCGCTGTGCTGAGCGTCCTGGTCGGCGCCGTGCTGGTCTGGCAGGCCCGGCCGCTGGGCGCGCTGGTCGGGCAGTCCCTGGCCCGGCACCCGGCTACCCGGCCGGGACCGGCGGGCTCTGCCCTGCCCATAGGCGGTCGGCGATGACGGTCACCACCGTCCTGGTGGTCTACACGACGCTGGTAGCCACCCTGGCATTGGGCATCTCGCTGCTGATCCTGCGCCTGCTCCCGGTTCGGACGCCGCTACCAGCGGGCGGCGCGGTGTCGCTGCCCGCCAGCGGACCCGACGTCGCCAGCCCGGCGCCGCCGATCCGGGCCCGGACCAGCACCGCCGCGCTGCTCGACACCGCCGAGCTGGCCGGCCGGAGCTACCTGCTGGCCTTTCTCTCCAGCAGCTGCCAGGGCTGCCGGGCCGCGTTGCCGGCCATGACGAACTACGCCAGCCAGTTGCCGGGGGACCAGCGCCTGATCGCCGTGATCGTCGGGGATCCGCGCCGGGGCGCCGACATCGAACGGCAGCTGGCTCAGGTCGCCACCATCGTGTCCGAGCCGGAGGGTGGCCCGATCGCCGCGGCCTACCGCATCGCGGTGTTCCCGTCCTACGTGCTGGTCTCCGAAACCGGGACGGTGCTAGCCACCGGGCAGTCCGTGCTGGACCTGCCCCAACCCCAGCCACAGTGACACCCACCGTGCAAAGCGGTCACACTGTGCCGATGAGCCCTGGGTCGATGAACCCTGCCCGTGGCAGCCAGCGGCCGTGATCCACCTGCTGCTGCTGCGGCTGCGGGTCAACCGGTTCCGAGTGACCGCCCTGGTGCTGGGCATCGCGGCTGCCACCACCGCCTTCGTCGTCCTGACCTCCCAGGTTGCCGAGCAGCGCCTGCAGCTGCGCGGCCGGGTCAGCTCGCAGGCCAGCCCGAATTACGACATCCTGGTGCGTCCGGCGGGTTCGCGAACCGCGCTGGAGCAGAGCCAGGGCTTGGTACGGGCGAACTTCCTGTCCGGTCAGTTCGGCGGTATCACGCTGGCGCAGTGGCACCAGATCCAGCACCTGGCCGGGGTGCAGATCGCAGCCCCGATCGCGATGGTGGGCTACGTCCTGCAGAGCGTGAGGATCCCGATCGACCTTACCGACCGCCTCGGCACCGCCGACGAGCAACTGTTCACCGCCTCCATCCACCGGCGCAGCGCCCGGGGACTGAGCGAGTTCGACCGACCGGCGATCAGTTACAGCTATGTCAGCACGGCACCGGTGCGCTACGGCGACGGCGGCGATGCCAGCTCGTTCGGCGCCACGGTGCTGGCACCCGGTAGCCCGCCGAGGCTGGTCTGTCCGGCCCGGGCGAAGGAAACCGGCGACCCCTTCGAGGTCGCCAGCCAGCGCATCGGCACCTGCTGGTCCCGGATGACCGGCGCGGACGGAAAGGGGTTCACCCTGCTGCCGCGCGGCCACGCCGGAATCCTGGTGCAGTGGACGTTTCCGTTCCTGCTCGCGGCGATCGATCCCGAGCAGGAAGCCGCACTGGCCGGGCTGGACCGGGCGGTGAACCACGGCAGCTACCTGCCCCAACTCGGGCCGGCGCCCGACCGGGACCGGCACAGCGTCCCGGTCCTGATGGCCGAGCACGCCGGCTACGACGATCAGGACGAGGTCAGCATCCAGCGGCTGACGCCGGCGGCGACCGCGACGTTCGGTGCCGGGCTTACCCCGGCCCAGCAGGACGCGCTGCTGGCCACGAAACGCGGCCCGGTCATCGCTCGCGCCACCATCACGGCCGAGGCCGCCTACCAGGGGCTGCTGACCGACCGGCTGAGCGGCAGGTCGGACCCGGTCGTGGACAGTTACTGGACCAGCGGCCCGGTCAACTACGGCACCGACCCGGACGGCGCGCTGCGGCCGCAGCCGGTTACCAACCCGGCGAGCATCTGGTTGGCGCCGCTGGACTGGCGGGGCACTGTCGCGGTACCGCCCGACGCCGCCGACACCGCGTTTCGCCGGCTCAGCCAGCACCCGACGCTGATCCTCAGCGATTCTCCCGACGGCGCCGGGCCCCGGCTGACCACCGTCGGCACCTTCGACGAGTCCCGGCTGGGTCCGGGCGCGGACCAGGCGCTGGACGGCTACCGCACCGAGCCGTTGACGCCGGCCGATCCGGTCAGCCGCGCGCTGCTGCACGGCCAGCCGCTGCTGCCCGACAGCAATATCGCCGGCTACCTGCTGCCGGCGCCGACCATGTTGACCTCGCTGGACGCGGCGTCGGTATTCACCGACTCCTCGGTCTTCGACAACGTCAACGACGCAGCGCCGATCAGTGCCGTGAAGGTTCGGGTGGCGGGTGTGGACGGCAGCGATCCGGTGAGCCGGGAGCGGGTTCGGCTGGTAGCCGAGGCGGTGGCGAAGGCGACCGGCCTGGATGTCGATGTCACCGTGGGCAGCGCGCCGACCGCGCGCCGCATCGTGCTGCCGGCGGGTTCGGCCGGCCGGCCCGAGTTGCGGCTGTCCGAGCAGTGGCAGCGCAAGGGCGTGGTGGTGGCGCTGCTGCGCGCGGTCGACCGCAAGAGCGCGCTGCTGTCCGGCCTGGTGCTGGTGGTCTGCGGGGTGTTCATCGCCAACGCCGCCGGAGCGGCGGCTCGCTCGCCCAGGCTGGAGCTGTCGACGTTGAGTTGCCTGGGCTGGACCCGTGGCCAGTTGATGCGGCTGCTGCTGGGTGAGATGGCGGTGATCGGCACCGCGGCCGGGCTGGCCGGGGCGCTGGTGGCACTGGCCGCCAGCCACGGACTGGGGGTGCCGGTGAGTGCCGGCCGAGCACTGGCCGCCGTGCCGGCTGCGCTGGCCGTCACGCTGCTGGCCGCTGCCTGGCCGGTGTGGCGGGCATCGCTTCCGACACCGCTGCCGGGAGTGGCCGCGGCCGGCCGGCTGCACCCGGCCGGCGACCTGAGGCGGCTGCGTGGACCGCTGCAGCTGGCGTACCGCAACCTGCGCGCCGAACCTGGCCGGACCGGCCTGGGAATGGCCGGGGTGGGCGTCGGCTCGGCCGGGCTGACCGTCCTGCTGGCCATCACGGTGGCCTTCCGGGGCAGCGTGGTGGGCAGCCTGCTCGGCGACGCGATCTCGTTGCAGGCCCGTCGGGTGGACTATCTCGCCGTCGCCGTCACCCTGCTGCTGGCCGCGATAGCGGTCGCCGATGTCAGCTATCTCAACATGCGCGAGCGCCGGGAGGACCTGGCGCTGCTGCGGGCGGTCGGCTGGACGGATCGCCAGCTGGGCCGGCTGATCATCGCCGAGGGGATGCTGATCGGCGTGGCGGGTTCGGTGGCCGGAGCCGGGCTGGGGCTGGCGGTCACCGCACTGCTGGCAGGCTCGGTGCCGGGCAGCCTGTGGTTGCTGGCCGGGCTCACCGGGCTGGTCGGCACCCTGCTCAGCGCGCTGGCGACCCAGCTGGCGGCGCTGTCCTTGCCGCTGCTGGTGGGGACACCCTCGCTGACCGCCGACTGAGCCTGCGGCAGACTGCACGCTGTGCCTGACCCCAGCGCCGAGCCCGCCGATGCCGAACACCCGGTGACAGCCGAGCACCCGGTGACAGTGGTGGGGATCGGCGCCGACGGCTGGGACGGGCTGGGCTCCGCTGCCCGGGCGGCGCTGGCCGGAGCCGAGCTCGTGCTGGGCAGCGAGCGGCAACTGCGGTTGCTGCCCGCTGAGCTGGCCGCCGAGCGGCGGGCCTGGCCGTCGCCGATGCTGGCCGCGCTGCCGGACCTGCTCGATGAGCGGCACCGGCACCGGCTGGTGGTGCTGGCCAGCGGGGATCCGATGTTCTACGGCATCGGCGGCACGCTGGTGCGGCTGCTGGGCGCGCCGTCCGTCCGGGTCATTGCGCAGCCGTCCTCGCTGTCGCTGGCCGCGGCCCGGCTCGGCTGGCCGGTGGAGGAGATCGAGGTGCTCAGCGTGCTGGGCCGTCCGATCACCGCGCTGCACCCGTTGGCGCAGCCCGGCCGCCGGCTGCTGGTGCTGCTCGGCTCTTCCGTCGACGCGACTGCGGTGGCGCACCTGCTGTGCGAGCGCGGCCTGGGGCCGAGCGAGCTGGTGCTGCTGTGTGAGCTGGGCGGGCCGGCCGAGCGGCTGGTGCGCGCCAGCGCCGAGAGCTGGCCGTCCGAGCCTGACGAGCCGCTGGCGGTCCTGGCGATCGAGGTTCGCCCGGCGCCCGGCGCGGCGCTGCTGCCGGCCTCGCCCGGCCTGCCAGACACGGCCTTCGACAACGACGGCCAGCTCACCAAGTCGGAGGTGCGGGCCCTCACCCTGGCGGCGCTGGCGCCGGTGCCCGGCCAGCTGCTCTGGGACGTCGGGGCCGGCAGCGGCAGCGTCGGCATCGAATGGATGCGCAGCCACCCGTCCTGCCGGGCGGTGGCGATCGAGGCCCGTCCGGACCGGTTGGAGCGGATCGCTGCCAACGCGCAGGCGCTGGGCGTGCCCGGATTGCGGCTGGTGGCCGGGCGCGCACCGCAGGCACTGGCCGGCCTGCCCACCCCGGATGCGATCTTCGTCGGCGGCGGGGCGAGCGCGCCGGGCGTGCTGGAGGCCTGCGAGTCTGCGCTGGCACCCGGTGGCCGGCTGGTGGCCAACGGCGTGACGGTGGAGACCGAGACGGTGCTGGCCGGCTGGTACCGGCGCCTCGGCGGCCGGCTGGTCCGGATCGCGGTGCAGCGCGCCGAACCGGTCGGCGGATACACCGGCTGGCGCCCGGCCATGCCGGTGACCCAGTGGAGCTACACCAAGGACCACGGCGCGGGTGAGCGGCCGTGACGGTGCACTTCATCGGCGCCGGGCCCGGGGCGGCGGACCTGATCACCTTGCGGGCCCAGCGGATCCTGGCCTCCTCGCAGGTCTGCCTGTACGCCGGCAGCCTGGTGCCGGCCGAGGTGCTGGCGCACTGCCCGCCCGGTGCCCGGCTGGTCGACACCGCCGGCCTGAGCCTGGAGCAGATCATCGCCGAGCTGGTCGCCGCCGACCGGGCCGGCCACGACGTCGCCCGGCTGTGCAGTGGTGATCCCTCGCTGTTCAGCGCGGTGGCCGAGCAGCTGCGCCGGCTGGAGCAGGCCGGCGTCAGCTATGACATCACCCCGGGCGTGCCGGCGTTCGCGGCCGCGGCGGCGGCCTTGGGCCGCGAGCTGACGGTGCCGGGGGTGGCGCAGAGCGTGATCCTGACCCGGACGGCCGAGCGGGCCACCGCGATGCCGCCGGGGGAGGAGCTGAGCACTCTCGGGGTCAGCGGGGCGACCCTGGTGCTGCACCTGGCGGTCCAGCGGATCGAGGCGGTGGTGGCCGAGCTGGTGCCGAACTACGGCTCGGACTGCCCGGTCGCGGTGGTCGCCTACGCCAGCCGGGAGTCCCAGCAGATCCTGCGGGGCAGCCTGGCCGACCTCGGCGAGCAGGTCCGGCCGGCCGGCATCCGGCGGACCGCGGTGATCGTGGTGGGCCGGGTGCTGGCGGCGACGGGCTTTCCGGACAGTCACCTGTACTCCGCCGGCCGGGACCGGACCGGACGCTGAGCCGTCGGAGGGCGGGCGTGGCGGGGTAGCCGGTCACCCCGGCGAAGGAAGTTGTCGCCGATCGTCACGGCGACCAGGCCCGCGCGCCGCTTCCCGCATGGGACGTCGGCTGCTGGGGCCGAGCGGCTGGAAAGAGTGGGACACCGGAGTCCAACCTGGACATCAGGGTGCAAGGGCTGAAGCAGAACTTTTTCCAAAGGGTGCCCGATGGTCGGCGGCTTTGGGTTAAAACTTGGTCAACTCAGTTTTGTCAGGCATTATTTTGGAGTGTCGGACGCAGTTCAATACTCCCTGCCGAACGGCCCCACCCTGCTGTCGGTGGGCGCCGCGGCCGGCCGGCTCGGGGTGGCGCCGGCCACCGTGCGCAGCTGGGAACGCCGTTACGGCCTGGGTCCGGGCGGTCGCAGCCGCGGTGGCCACCGCCGCTACACCGAGGCCGACCTCGACCGGCTGCAGCTCATGCAGGAACTGGTCAGCCGCGGCCAGACCCCGGCCGCCGCGGCCCGAGCGGTGCTGGGGGAGCACGCCGGTCCGGCGCTGACCAGGCCGGCCGGCAACCCGATGATCACCCGGCCGGCTCGGACCGGCGACCAACGCCGGGCCAACCACGGCGGTGGACCCGGTGGCCGGGTACTGGCGGTGCCGGGCGGCTCGCCGGAGGTCCGGGGTCTGGCCCGGGCGGCCAGCCGGCTGGATGCCGACGCCGCCACCGGCCAACTCGGCGATCTGCTGGTCAGCCGAGGCGCGGTGCGTACCTGGAATGAGGTGCTGCGCCCGGTGCTGGTCTCGATCGGGGTGCGCTGGGTCCGGACCGGAGTCGATGTCGAGCACGTGCTCAGCGAGGCGGTGATGGACGCCCTGCGGGCCTACCGCGCCTTCCTGCCCCGGCCGGTGCCCGGGCGCCCGGTGCTGCTGGCCTGCGCTCCCGAGGAGCAGCACACCCTGCCGCTGCACGCGCTGGCGGCCGCCCTGGCCGAGCTGCGGGTGCCGCTGCGGGTGCTGGGTGGCCGGGTGCCGACCATCTCGCTGACCACCGCCGCGCGGCGAACCGGTGCCGGCGCGGTCTTCCTGTGGCGGCACACCTTCGAGGAGGAGACGGCGGCTGGTCCCGCCGAGTCTGCCGAGCTGGCCGAACTGTCCGGCCTGACCCGCAGCCGGCCGGCCCGTCGGCTGGTGGTCGGCGGCGCGGCCTGGCCGCAGCTCGCGATGCCGGTCGGCGCGAGCTATGCCCCGGACCTCGACAGCGCCATCCAGCTGCTCCGGTCCTCGTCGCGCTAATCTATGCAAGTAGGTTCACGGGAGAGCAGGCCGCAATGACCGGACCGGACGTCCTGGTGACCGGCGCGTCCGGATTCATCGGCTCGCACCTGTGCCGGGCGCTGGAGCAGGCCGGCCACCGCGTGCGGGCGATGACACGGCATCCGGACGGCTACGCCGGCGCCGGCATGCCGGTGGCCGGCGATGTCGGCGAGCCGGCCAGCCTGCGAGCGCCGCTGGCCGGCGTCAAGGCCGCTTACTATCTTGTGCATTCCCTAGACTCGGCGCAGTTCGAAGAGCTCGATGCCGAGGCCGCTCGCGCGTTCGGCGCCGCGGCCGCCGATGCCGGAGTCGGCCGGATCATCTACCTGGGCGGCCTGGGGGCGGACAACCAGCAGCTGTCGGCGCATCTGCGCTCCCGACGGGCGGTGGAAACCCTGCTCGGGCAGGCCGGCGTGCCGGTCACGGTGCTGCGCGCCGCGGTGGTGATCGGGCACGGCGGCATCTCGTGGGAGATCACCCGGCAACTGGTCGACCACCTGCCGCTGATGGTCGCCCCGCGCTGGGTCAGCACCCGCACCCAGCCGATCGCGCTGGCCGACGTGGTGCGCTACCTGGTGGCCGTGCTGGAAGCGCCCGAGGCGGCCGGCCAGGTGTATGAGGTCGGTGGTCCAGAAGTCCTGCGCTACGTCGACATGCTGCAGCGGGCGGCCCTGATCCAGCACCGGCGGAGGTTGCCGGTGCTGCCGGTGCCGCTGCTCACCCCGAGGCTGTCCTCGGCGTGGCTGGCGCTGGTGACCGATGTCAACCTGGCGACTGCTCGCAACCTGGTCGATTCGATGACCACCGAGGTGGTGGTGCGCCACAACTCCATCCAGCACCTGGTGCCGGGTCCGGCGATCGGCTATGACGAGTCGGTGCGGCAGGCGCTGGCCGCGCGCCGCGCCGCGGCCGGCAAGGACGGCAAGGACGGCAAGGACGGCAAGGACGGCAAGGGCGGCAAAGGCCGACTGCCGCGATCCGGATGAGGGTCGCCCGGTCGCCCCGGTTGGCTCGACCCGCCCCGTCGCCCGAGCTCGTTCAGCCCGCCCCGTCACCCCAGATCCCGCGGCCGTCCCGGTCGGCCCGGCCCGCCCGGTCGGCGCGGCTGTCCGCCCTGCTGCGCCCGGCCCTGGTCGACAAGGTGCCCCGGGATCACCGCGAGCCTGACAGCGCGTTCCGGCGCCGCCGGCTGGTGGTCGCGCTGGTGCTTCTCGCCGGGGCGCTGCTGCTGGGCCTGTCGCTGTCGGTCCGGCCGGCCGACCCGGCGTTCTACCCGCTGACCACGGGCCTGGCGGCAGTCTGGCTGCTCGGCGGCCTGGGCTCGGGACCGTTGCACCTGGGACGGATCAGCTTCCGTGGCCAGCTCCGCAGGCCGGTGCTGACCCCGGTCCTGATCGGGCTGGCGGCTGCCGCGGTGTTCGTGCTGGGCGCCCTGGTGGTGCGCGAGATCGGGCCGTTGCGAGCCTTCACCGAGAACGTGCTGGCCCATGCCCGGTACGGCTCGTTGCCGCTGGTGGCGTTGATCACGGTGCTCAACGGCGTCGCCGAGGAGACCTTCTTCCGGGGGGCGCTGTTCGCCGCGCTCGGCAACCGCCGCCCGGTGCTGGCCTCCACCGGGATCTACGCGGTGGTGACGCTGGCCACCGGCAACCCGATGCTGGTCTTCGCCGCCGCCACCCTGGGCCTGGTGCTCGGCCTGCAACGGCGGGCCTCCGGCGGGATCCTCGCTCCGATGCTGACCCACGTCACCTGGTCGATGGTGATGCTGCTGGTGTTGCCGCCGCTGTTCGCCCGCTGAGTTCGCGGATTTCGCTGAGTTCGCGGATGTCGCTGAGTTCGTGGAGGTCTCAGTCGCGGGCGGCCGGCTGGCCGTAGCCGGCGAATGCCGTCCGGACGGCGGCGAGCTGGCCGGCGTCCAGCAGCTGTGGAACGCCCAGCTGGCGAGCCCGCCAGGCGAGCTCCGCGGTGTACTCGACCGCTTCGGCCACCGCCATCGCCGCGCCGAGGTCAGCGCCCACCGCCACCACGCCGTGATTGGCGAGCAGCACCGCGAAGCCGGCGCCCAGCGTCCGCACGCAGGACTCGGCGAGCTCGGCAGTGCCGTAGCGGGCATACGGCGCCACCGGGACCGCCTCACCGGCCCGGACGATCAGGTAGTGCACCGGCGGAATCGGCTCACCCAGCACCGCGAAGGTGGTGGCGAACATCGAGTGGGTATGCACGACGGCGCCGACGTCCGGACGGGCCCGGTAGACGCCCAGGTGCAGTGCCAGTTCCGAACTCGGCTCGAGTGCACCGTCGAGCTTGGCCCCGTCCGGTCCGAGCACCGCCACGTCGCTGTCGCGCATGCCGGGGTAAGCCAGCCCGCTCGCGGTGATCGCGATCGTGCCGGAGGCCGGATCGCGCACCGAGACGTTGCCGGAGGTGCCGCGCACCAACCCGGTGGCCAGCAGCTCATGGCAGGCCCGCACCACCGCGGAGCGCTGGTCGGCAAGTAGCACAGCTGGCTACGCTACCGGCCATGCGGACCATTGACTGGGTCGACGGCGCGGTTCGGATCATCGATCAGACCCGGCTGCCGGACGAGCTGGTGATCATCGAGGTACGCGAGGTCGACGAGCTGGTGGTGCACATCCGGTCGCTGGCGGTGCGCGGCGCGATGGCGCTGGGCGTGGCCGGTGCGCTGGGCATGGCGCTGGCCGCGGTCCGCTCGGCCGAACGCGCCGGTGACCTGGATGCCGACCTGGCGGTGGCCGCCGAGAAGCTCAGCGGAGCGCGCCCGACCGCGGTGAACCTGCCCTGGGGGGTCGAGCAGCTGACCACGGCGCGGGCCGCCGGGGCCGGCGTCGAGGAGCTGGTGGCCGCCGCGCTGGCGATCCTGGATGCCGACGTCGAGGTCAACCGGGCGCTCAGCGACCGCGGCGCGCGGCTGCTGGCCGGTGCCCGCCGGGTGCTGACCCACTGCAACGCGGGCGCGCTGGCCGCCGTCGAGGTGGGCAGCGCGGTGGGTGTCATCGAGCGGTTGCACGCCGCCACGCCGTTGGAGATGGTCTATGTCTGCGAGACCCGGCCGCTATTGCAGGGCAGCCGGTTGACCGCCTGGGAGCTGGGCCGGCGCGGCATTCCGCACCGGATCATCGTCGACTCCGCCGCGGCCGGACTGGTGTTGGGCGGCGAGGTCGAGGCGGTGGTGGTCGGTGCTGACCGGATCGCTGCCAACGGTGACGTCGCGAACAAGGTCGGCACCCTCTCCCATGCGCTGGCCGCCAGCTATGCCGGCATTCCGTTCGTGGTGGCGGCTCCGGAATCGAGCATCGACTCCGCGACCGAGAGCGGAGCCGGTATCTCCATCGAGCTGCGCGATGGCGAGGAGGTGCTGGCGTTGGCGGGCCGGCGGGTTGCCGCACCGGGCAGCACCGGCTGGAACCCGGCCTTCGACATCACCCCGGCGGCCCTGGTCACCGCGATCGTGACCGAGTTGCGCACCATCGACGGCCGGACCGATCAGAACCAGCCGATCCCGGCGGTCGTGGCGGCAGCGGGGTCCGGCTCCGCCGAGTGAGCCGGCAGGGTTAGATGTGCAGGTGCCTGCCGAACGCCACCCCTTGGAGCAGCATTTCGTCACCGAGCTGGCGGCGTTGCGGCGTGGCCCGAGCCGCGACCTCGATGCCCCGGTCCGGCCCGGCAGCGCGCTGAC
>DASZEI010000429.1:0-4583 GCA_035940975.1 Jatrophihabitans sp.
CGACCCAGACAAGGACTACCAACCCAGCGGCAACACCCGCTACCCCCACCGAACCCAAAAAACCGAACCCTGAGGGTTCGGCCAGTCCGGGATCTCTTGAGAGATCACAAGGTGGAGCTGAGGGGACTCGAACCCCTGACCCCCACACTGCCAGTGTGGTGCGCTACCAGCTGCGCCACAGCCCCTAACCAAGCGACCCGCCCTGGTGCGGCGAGCCGAGAAGTGAGTTTACACAGCAGCTCAGCCCCGCCATGCACCGCTGTCAGCTCCGGCACGACGACCAGCATCGAACCGACCGCCCACCGCCGCGACCCCTCAACGAGGTCCCGAGGAGCGACCCTCAACAGACCCATCCGCCACGCCGATAACCCCCGGATTTCCTGACTTGCAGCCCTCTCAGCCATACTTGAGGCGAGCCGCACCGGCCTCGCGCCGCCAACGCAATGAACACCGCGCGGCGAGGACACTCATAAGGGAGACATTCGTGAACCGCAAGGAACTGGTGACCGCGGTCGCCGAGAACGCCGATCTCGAGCAGAAGACCGTCGATGCAGTGCTTCGTAGCCTGCAGTCCACCCTGGAGGGCGCCGTCGCCAAGGGCGACAAGGTGAGCGTCCCCGGCTTCTTCGCGCTCTCCGTCGGCAAGCGTGCCGCCCGCGAAGGACGCAACCCCGCCACCGGCGAGACCATCCAGATCGCCGCCGCCAACACGGTGAAGTTCACCGCCGGCAGCGCCCTGAAGGACGCCGCCAACAAGTAAGCCGACAGCCACAAGTAAGCCCACAGCCAGCAGAGGGCCGGTACCGACTCAGGTACCGGCCCTCTCTGCTGCCTGGCTACTTCGTCTTGGTCGCAGTCGGGGACGCCGACCGGCTGGGACTGGATGCCGGCTTGCTGGAAGTAGCCGGCTTGCTGGACGACGCCGGGGTGGACGCCCGCGACGTCGGCGTGGCGCTGGGGATAGCGGTCGGCGACGGCGCCGCGGTGGACTTGGCCTTGGCCAGCGCCGAGGCGATCGCCGCGTCGATCTGGGCCACCGTCACCGCACTGTCGCCCGAGCCTCCCACCCGCGCACCGTCCACGAACACCGTCGGGGTGCCGTTGACGCCCCGCTTGGACGCGGCCTCGGTCACCCCGGCCACCAGGTCCTTGTGCTCGTTGGAGGCCACGCAGGTGGAGAAGCCGGCGCTGGTGATGCCGGCCTCCTTGCCCCACGCGATCAGCTGCGAGTCCGGCCGCCCATTGCTGTTCTCGGCCGGCTGGTTGTTCTGCCCGCCGGCGTTCTTGCCGTACAGGATGTCGTGGAACTTCTGAAAGGCCTCCGGGCTCTGGTCGGCGGCGCAGTAGCCGGCATTGGCCGCCCGCGAGGAGTACTTGTTGCCGTTGGACAGCGAGTCCAGGAACGACATCACGTGGTAGTTGACCCTGATCGTGGTGGCCTTGAGCTTGGCCGCCAGGTCGGTGGCCAGCCCGCTCTGCTCCAGGGCGTTGCAGGTCGGGCACTGGAAGTCCTCGTAGAGGTCCACCAGCACCGGCGCCTGCTGGTTGCCGACCCGGATGCCGGTGGCGCTGGTGGCGTTCGCGGTGTCGGCGTTGGCGGGGATGGCGGCGCGGCTGCCCTGCACCCCGGCCCCGATGAAGGTGACCAGCAGCAGCACCGCCACCGTCCCGGCCGCGATGTAGCGCTGCTTGTACCTCAGCTCGGCCTCGGCGGCGGCCACCGCGGCCCGGTACCGGCGGACGTTCTTCTCGCTCCTGCGCTGCTTGGGCGTCAGCTCCGGCACCCGCTCGGAGTCGATGATCGCCTTGTCCACCGACAGCTTGGTCAGCGGCCAGCGGATCAGGAACGCCGACAGCGCCAGCAGCCCCAGGTCGCGCAGGATGTCTAGGGTGTAGGACGTCGAGGTGGACGGCCCGCCACCGCCGCCGAAGCAGCCGCACTGGATCTCCAGGCCCCGGGCCGCCGCCTGCACGATGCCGACCAGGAACACCAGCAGCAGCGCCGCGCTGACCACGGCGGCGTAGCGGGTGATCAGGCCCAGCAGCAGCAGGATCGCCAGCACCAACTCCAGCGTCGGCAGCCCGTAGCCGATCGCCTTGGACAGCCATTCCGGGGTGGCGTCATAGGCCCGTACCACCTGGACGAAGCGGCGCGGGTCGCCGATCTTGGCCACCGCGGCCCAACCCCAGACCGCCGCGAGCACCACCCTGACAACCAGGCCCGCCCAGCTGAGCCGGTCTCGACGGGCCAACAGCCGGGTGGACAGCGCTGGGAACCTCACGTCCTAGAACCCCTTACTTGGTATCAGCCACCAGTGGCAGGTCATGGGCAACCTGCGCGGCCTGGTTGGTGCTCTGCAGGAACGACACCCGTGCGTAGTCGTCCGTACCATAGAGCAGCACTTGGGACGAATGGGTCTGGCCCTCGTCCTCGGCGAGTGTCACGTGCGCGGCGACCTGCGCGGCGTCCACCTCCGCCTGGGTCCCGCGCAGGCCGATGAACCGGTTCGGCAGCCCCGGATCGAACTTGGCCAGGTAGCTGGCGAGCACCTGCGCGGTGTCGTGCTTGACGTCGGTGGTCACGAACACCACCTGGGTGGCCTTGCGCACCGCCTCCGGCACCTGGCGCAGCCCGTTGCCGATGTCGGCCAGGGTGGTCGGGCAGACGTCCGGGCAGTTGGTGTAGCCGAAGAACAGCAGGGTGGGCTTGCCGGCCGTCTCGGCGCCGAACCTGAACTGCTTGCCGGCGGTGTCGGTCAGGGTGAACTGCGGGCGCGGCTGCGGCGGGATCAGCCCCAGCCCCTGGTAGGTGCTGTCGGGGTGGTTGTTGAGTTCGCTGGGCGACGGCGTGGGCGTGGCGTTCGAGCGACCGGAGCCGGCGCCGCAACCTGCCAGCAGGACGGCGAGCAGGACTGCCAGCAGCACCGCCCCGGCCCCGCGCAGCCGGCTCATCGGGGCCCCCCGGCGGTCGGGGCCGGCGCGGTCACCGCGATCACCGGGGCGGTCAGCAACAGCTGCCCGGCCTTGGCGAAGGTCAGCTCGAAATTGACGCTCTGGCCGGCCTTCAGCGGCCCGTAGAGCTTGGCGATCATGACGTGCCCCTTACCCGGCGACAGGGTGACGCTGCGGAACGCCAGAATGCTCAGCCCGCCGCTCTGCCGCATCGCCCCGGAGGACTCGGTGTGCAGGCTGGTCTCCGCGCCGGCTCCGGACGTGACGGCGGTCAGCACGTCCGGCGTGTCGGTGGTGTTGGACAGCGTGAAGTACGCCGCCGCGCTCACGCCGTTCGCCGGCTCCCGGACGTAGGCACCGCTCACCACGATCGACTCGTGCGGCTGCATCACAGTGCTCCCGGCGGCCGACGGCAGCGGCACCGCGCCCCGGACCAGGCCGGCCAGGCCGGCCACCGCCAGCAGCCCGGCGGCCAGCAGCGACAACGGAAGTCGTTTCACGGGGTACATGATCCCTCAGCCTGCTTCTGACTTCGCTGTGAGAAGCCCGCGGCTGCCACTCAGGACACCTTGACCCGGGCGAGTGCGACCGTCGAGTCGAACTCCGAGGTCTGGACGGTGAGGGTCAGCTCCCAGGTTCCGGCGACCGGCAGCAGCACGTCCGAGGACGAGGTGTAGCTGCCGGGACCGGCCGCCTGCAGCGGCACCGGGATCGGCCCGAGCTTCTGGGCCGGCAGGCTGGCGGAGGCGGTGACGGCGATCGGCCGGGTGCCGCCGCTGAGCCGGACCGCGATCCGGACGTTGCCATGCACGCCCGGCGTGACGTCCACCGAAGCCTGGGTGGTGGCGTTCACCCGGACTAGCGCATGCCGGGGCTCGCTGCGCTGGGCCGCCAGCGCCACCTTGCCCGGCGGCTGCGAGACCAGCACCGCGGTGGCGGCGAGCACCAGGGCACCGATCACCACCTCGACCAGCAGCGTCCTGCTCAACCCGGCCGGCAACGCCGACCCGGCCGGCGCCATCACCCGCGACGACAGCGCGGTCGCCGACCGCGAACCCACACCGGACGGCAGCGTTGACGCGGACAGCGCGGGCTCGGCTGCCGGTGCTGCTCCGGCCACCGATCGCAGGACCGCCCGGCGGGCCAGGTAGCCCAACCCGAGGATCGCGCAGAACAGCGCCACCTTCACCAGCACCAGCTGGCCGTACCGGGTGTTGGTGAGCGCGTCGAGCGCCCCCACTTCGCGCCAGGCCTGGATGGTGCCGGTCACCGCCAGGGTGGCGATACAGGCCATCGCGACCCTGGAGAAGACCGGCAGCCCGGCAGCCAGCTGCTCCCGGTCAGCCTCCCGGTCAGCCTCGTCGAAGTCGAACCCCTCGCCGGCCGGCAGCGCGCGGTGCTGCCGGCTGAGAGCGGCCACCAGCAGTACCACCACCCCGCCCAGCCAGATGATCATGGCGCTCAGGTGCAGGGTGTCCACCAGCACCCACAGCCAGCGCGGGTCGGAGGACTGGGTGTGCCCGGACGAGGCGAAGGTGACCACGATGCCGGCCCCGACGGTGGCGGCCGCCCCCGGTCCCCAACTCGGCTGCCGGCCCTCGTCGCGCGATCGCCCGTCCGCGCCCGGCCGG
>DASZEI010000430.1:0-9482 GCA_035940975.1 Jatrophihabitans sp.
CAGGTAGCTGTGCCGGTCGACGTCGCGGATGAACTTGGCCGCCCGTTGCCGCTCCTGCTCGTCGAGCACCGAGAGGTCCAGCCGGTCGGGCCGCGCGCCGGGGACCGAGAGCACCCAGACGTCCAGGAAGCCGCTGCGAGACGGGGCAGCGGCCGCAGGCCAGGCCGGCTCGCTCAGGTAGCCGGCACCGGACAATGCGGTCTCCTCCGTCAGGTCAGCGTGCGGCCACGATTCGGCCACCGAACGGTGGCAGATCAACGCCAATGTAGCGCCCACCACCCCGCGGTTGCGCCAGGCGACGCGACGGTTCGCGACGGACTAGGCCACGCCGGCTCGTACCGGCGCCGATCCGGCCCGGAGGCTGCCTGGATCGACGCCCAACGAGCTTGATCGCAGCAGTGGGCGGGCGGCCAGCACGACGGCGAGCAGGGTGAGGGCGGCCAGGATCAACCAGGCGTCGGAAACCCCGAAGTGGTCGATCGCGAAGCTGATCAGCAACGGGCCCAGGCTGGCCAGGCCCAGCAGTCCGGTGCTCACTGCCATGTTCACCCGTCCCAGGATCTCGCGCGGGCACTGCACGACGACCTCCCGCTCGAGCTTGATCACGCCCGCCGGCGTGAACACCAGCAAGGCCAGCAACGCCGCACCCACCACCGCAACCGCCGGCCGGGTGGCCAGCACGCCGAAGCCGACCGCCCAGACCGTCCCCGTCAGCAGGAAGAGCCGGCCGGTCGCTAGCCAGGTGATCAACCGAGCCGCGAGCACCGCGCCGAGCACCGCACCGGCGCCCAGGCACGCCATGACGATTCCGATGGCCGAACTGGATTCGCCCTGGTCCCGAAGGGTGATCACCACGCCGACCTCCACCCCGCTGCCGGCGATATTGATCATGGCTGCGAAACCGAGCACCCAGAGAAGCTGCGGCTGACTCGCCAGCCAGCGCAGCCCTGCCGTCATCCGCCGGTCCGAGCCGCCTCTCGGACCCCGCTCCGGCGGCGTGACGGTGATGCCGAGCAGTAGTACCGCCGAGATCAGGTAGCTGACCGCATCCACCGTGAACGGCAGATTCCGATCGATGCCGAACAGGAACCCGCCGATCACCGGACCGATCAACATGCCCGACGAGGACGCGGCCTGGCTGCTGCCGAGGGCGCTGGTCAGCTCCTCATCGGCAACCACGTCGCGTACCGCGATACCGGCAGCGGCCGAGAACACCGCCGAGGCCACTCCTTCGACCATCGCCACCAGCAGCAGTTGCCCGAACACCAGCCGGTCGAGCCCGGCAGCGACCGGGATACTGCCGATGAAGATCATCCGGATCAGATCCGCCGAAAGCATCAGCCAGCGACGGTCGAACCTATCGGCCAATTGGCCGGCCGGGAACTGCGAGACCAACCGGGTGACCAGACCGCAGGTGCCGATCAGGCCAGCTCGCGCGACGCCCCCGCCCAGTGTCAGGACCAGCAGCGGTATCGCGATGGCCGACACCGCCGAACCCAGCGTGGAGATCACGTGCGCGCTCCAGAACCGCCGAAAATTGCGGTTGGCTCGCAGTGCGGAAACACCGGTCATAGTCCCGGCCCACCACCGGCACCGCTGGGCGGAACCGGCTTGTCGATGAGCATTCCCACTCCTCCCAGGCGCAGCTCTGCCCGGACCTTAGGACAGGCCGGTTCACCCACGGTTCACCAGCGGTATGGCAGGCAGGAAACCGGTGCCGCTTACTCGACGGCTACCTGACAAACCAGTTCCGAACCACGAGCCAACCGCGCGCGCCGACACTCCTCGGCATCGGCTCATCAGCGCGGACGAGGTGGTAGGGATGGAACTGGCCACCCTGATGGCACTTCGCCCGATCGCCGCGGCCGGGCTGCTGGTCACCCTGACCCGCCGCTGCCCGCTCAGCTGCGCACACTGCTCGACTGCCTCGACGATGGATGCCGAGCAGGTGGATGCCGGCCGGCTTCGCCGGTTCGTCGCCTCGATCACCCCTGGGACTGCTCCGCAGGTGGTGCTCTACACCGGCGGTGAGCCGCTGCTGCGGCCGGAACTGCTCGCCGAGCTGGCGCGCGCGGCCCCGGCGGCCGGCAGCGCCCCGGCCGTTCTGACCGGCGGTTTCTTCGTCCGCGACGGTCGCGTTCCAGCCCGGATCTGGCAAGCACTGCTGGCATGCGATCACGTGTCGTTCAGTCTCGACGCGTACCACGAGCGAGAGGTGCCGCGAGCCGGGGTCTTCGACTGCCTGCAGGCCCTGCTCGATGCCGGCCGGCAGGTCAGCCTGCACATCGTGGGGCAGGGACCTGAGGACGGCTACCTGCATGACCTGACGTCGGCGGTGCTGGCGAGGTTCGGTACCAGGGTTGCGATGCTGGTCAGCGAGCTTCGCCCTGTCGGCAGGGCGGCTGCCTGGCTGAACAGTCAGCAGGCCGCCGTCCTGGACACCCGCCCGAGGCCGTGCTCGCTGGCCGCGTGGCCGGTCATCTCCTTCGACGGGACGGTGCTCGCCTGCTGCAACCAACGTGTCGTCGATACCCGACCGGTGCCTGAGCACCTGCGCCTGGGGCACCTCGACACCGATGACTGGCCGGCGATCCGCCACCGGCTGACCAGATCGCCCGTGCTGCGGATGCTTCGCACCAGCGGCCCGCTGAACCTGCAGGCACGGTTCGGCTCCGGCGCCGGTTGTGCCGGCTACTGCCAGAGCTGCCGCCGGCTGTCGGAGGATCCGGCGGTGCTGGCCGGGGCCGCACTGGTCGCGGCCGGTCCGGTAGGCGAACTGCTCGATCGCGAAGTCGGCCTGCTGCAGCAACGGGCCGGGGCTGCCTCGCTGGTCAGGCGTTACGGCAGCTCGCGCTACGCCGACCTGGTCATGCCGGGATGAGCGTGCTAGCCGGCACCAGGCCGATCAGCAGCAGTGCCGGGCTGAGGATGAAGCTCGGCCTCGCCGCACCGAGCCTGAACCGGGCGATGAACGCGGTGTGGAAGCCTGCCGGGCTCACCGAGCGCTACCTGGACTACCTCAGTGTCATGCACGCGGTGATCCGGGCCTCGGTGCCGATGATGCAGGACGCCGCGCAGCGCTGCGCCGCGCTCACCGACGATCCGGTCGCGCCCGCGCTGGCCGGGTACCTCACCGCGCATATCGCCGAGGAACTGCACCATGACGACTGGCTGCTGCAAGACCTGGCCGCGGCCGGGCGAGAGCCCGCGCTGGTGGCCTCCGCGCTGCCGCCCGTAGCGGTGGCCCGGCTGGTCGGCCCGCAGTACTACTGGGTACGCCACCATCACCCGATCAGCCTGCTCGGCTATATCGCGGTGATGGAAGGCAACTCGCCACCGCCCTGGTTGTCCGGCCGGCTGGCCACCGCCACCGGCTTGCCCAGTGCCGCCTTTCGCACCCTGCATCACCATGCGGTCGCCGACCTGCACCACAGCGCCGAATTCGACGCGTTCCTCGACAGCTTGCCGCTGACGGTCGGCTTGCAACGAGCGATCTCGGTCAGCGCCCTGAGCACCGCCGACAGCTTCACCGATCTCCTCACCCGACTCAGCGACCCCCGAGAATGAGGCATGTGCGATGACCAGTCCGCAGAATGACCAGCTGACCGCCTTGGCGGCGGCCGGGTTCCCGATCGACTCCATCACCCAGGAGCAGCGGGCGGTGTACTCCTCGCTGAGCGAGGACGAGGTCACGTTGCTCATCGACCTGCGTGCCCGGCTGGATGCGGTCGAGCCCGAGGTGCAAGCACACACCGACATCGCCGGCAGCGGCATGTTCTGACGGCGGGTAATCCCGGAGCCGACCATGTTCTGCTCGGACTGCGCGATGCCGGCGCCGGATGGGGCGAAGTTCTGCTCGTCCTGCGGCGCCGCGCTGGCGGCTGCGTCGGTTCCGCCTGCCGAGGAACGCCGGTTGGTCACCGTCGTCTTCTGCGACCTGGTCGGTTCCACCGTGTTGGCCGGTCACCTGGATCCGGAGGTCCTGCGGTCTGTGACACTGCGCTACTTCGACCTGATGCGCGACAGCGTGCAGGCGCACGGCGGAACGGTGGAGAAGTTCATCGGGGACGCGGTGATGGCAGTCTTCGGGATACCTCAACTGCACGAGGACGACGCTCGCCGGGCGCTCGCCGCGGCGCTGGACATGACCGGCGCGCTGGCCAAGTACAACCTCGAACTGCAGATCAGCCTCGGCATCGAGCTGAACGTCCGGATCGGGGTCAACACCGGAGAGGTGATCGCGGCTACCGACCCGTCAGCGAACCAGGCGCTGGTGTCCGGGGACGTGGTGAACGTAGCTGCGCGGCTGGAGCAGAATGCCGAGGCCGGCCAGATCCTGATCGGAGCGGCCACGGTGGAGGCCGCCGGCCGAGCAGCGGTCACCCGGGCGATTCCACCGCTGCGCGTGAAGGGCAAGGACCAGCCGGTACCGGCCTTCCAGCTGCTGGAGTTGCTCGCCGACGACCCCGAGGTGCTGCGCCGCTTCGACGTCCCGTTCGTCGGGCGGGACTTCGAACTGGCCGAACTGGACCTGATGCTGGAGCGGACCCAACGACTGCGTCGCTGCCATCTGGTCAACGTCTACGGCGATGCCGGCATCGGCAAGACCAGGCTGGTGCGCACCTGGCAGACGTCGCTGAATCGCCAGGTGGCTCGGCTGGGTACCGGACGCTGCCGGCCCTACGGTGACGCCGGCACCCTGACGGCGCTGGCCGAGGCCACCGACCGGCTCCTGGCAGACACCCGCACCGCGACAATGTCGGTCGACGCTCTCGACCTGCTCCGCGCCGGGCTGCTGAAAGATGGCACTCCCAGCCCGTCGCTACCGGAAACGGTTGCCGCACTGTCGACGGTGGTCACCGCACTGGCTCAGGAGCAGGCTGTCGTGCTGGTGCTCGACGACTGCCAGTGGGCCTCGAAGGTTCTCCTCGACCTGTTGGACGAACTGGCGGAGTACCTCGATCGGGAGCCGGTGCTGCTGGTGTGCCTGGCTCGCCCGGAACTGGTGGAATCCCGCCCGAGCTGGGGAAGCGGCCGGCTCAACGTCAACTCGATGGTGCTGCAAGGCCTGTCCGTCGAGGAGTCGGCGCTGCTGGCTGCCGACCTCGTCGAGGTCAGCGCGCATGCCGGGGGTTCCTTCGACCAGGTCCTCGAGCGGGCCGAGGGTAACCCGCTGCACCTGGAGCAGTTGTTCACCTCGCTCTCGGACGTAACCGGGACCGGGACCGGGCCGCTGCCGCCCACGGTATTCGCGCTGCTGGCGTCCCGGATCGACTCGCTCGACCCAGCCGAGCGGCTGCTGCTGGACCTGGCCGCGATCATGGGCCGGGAGTTCAGCACTGCGGGCCTGGCCAGCTTCGCCGGCGAGCTGGATTCCGGCAGCCTGCGTGGACTGACCAGGCGCCGGCTGATCGAGCCGGTGCGCAACCACGGCGGCGCCCCGAGCCAGTACCGTTTCTCCAGCGGGCTGATCCAGGAGGTCGCCTACAAGGGCATGGCCAAGCGGGTCCGGGCCGAACGCCATCAACGCTTCGCGGAGTTCTTGCGAAGCTCACAGGGCAACCCGCCGGCCCAGCTCAGCGTTGCCGATGCGGCCGAGTCGGCCGGTCACCTCGAGCGCGCCTACCAGTACCGGGCGGAGCTGAGCCTGCTCGACGGTGACGCCGAGCAACTCCGGGTCGTTGCGGCCGCCCAGCTCGGGGCGGCCGGCGTCGCCGCGCTTGGCCGCGCCGACCTGTGCTGGGCTGAGGACCTGCTGACCCGGGCGGTCGCGCTGCTGGGGCCGGACGAGCATGCCTGGGCACCGCTAGCTCAGCGGTTGGCGGAGGTGCTGCTGGCCCTGGGCCGTCGCGACGACGGGCTCCGGATGCTCACCGACGCGCTGCAGGCGGCGGCTGGAGCTGGTGACGGCATCACTGTGGCACACGCGAGGTTGCAGTTGGCGGTGCATGATCCGGCCGCCGGGTACGGCACCGCCGCCGACGCCGCCAGGACCGGCCTGCCGATCTTCGAGCAGGCTGACGACCCGCTCGGCCTGGCCCGGGCCGGCGTCCGAATCGCTCAGGAACTGCAGTTCCACGGCCGGCATGGCGAAGCCGATGCGGTTCTCGTGCACGCGGTGGACCAGGCCGTGCGCGCCGATGCCGAACCGGAACGAGCGCTGGCCCTGGGCGCGCTCGGCATCTCGCTGTGGCGCGGGCCGATTCCGGCGGATGAGGCGATCCAGCGGTGCCAGCGGTTGCTGGCCGAACACGGCCCGCACCGCTCCATGGTCCAGGTCACGCTGAACTGCCCGCTTGCGGTGCTGCTCGCACTGCAGGGTCGCATCGAGGAAGCCGAGCAGTGCCTGCAGCTGGCGGGACCGTTGGCTTGCTCGCTCGGCTACGCCGAAGCGGATGTGTTCATGCCGCTGTTCACGGCGACGGTGGCCGCCCTCGCCGGGCACGCCGACCGCGCCGAGCAGCTACTCCGCGCTGCGTTGCAGGCAAGCAACCAGTTGGGCCGGAGCGGGCTGGACGCTGCCGCATCGCGGGACCTGGCCCGGATCCTGCTCGACCGCGGGCTCTGGGACGAGGCGCACCAGCTGACGGATGGGCTTGCGCCGGCCGATCAGGGCGACCCGACGCAACATCTGGCGCCGTCCGAGGCGGCGGACCAGTTCGGCATCCGATCGCGAATCGAGGCATTGCGCGGCAACACCCGACTCGCGGCCGTCCTTGCCGAGCAGGCCGGCGTTGAGGCGGGCCGCACCGACTCGCCGATCTCGCGCGGAGTGGCGGCCCTTGACAGCGCTCGGGTGCTGGCGTTGCTCGGAGACAGCGCCGCCGCGCGGGATGCGGCGCTGGCTGCCCGCCGCTGGTTCGAGCAGAAGCGACATCTCGTCGGCGTAGGCCAGGCCACCGAACTGGCGCAAGAGAGCGGACCTCGGCGATGACCTCCACGACCGTGCCGTTACGCCGAGCCGGTGCGCAGAAGCTGACCGAGCTGTCCTGGGGGCTACGCGGTTGTGGGCCCCAGGATATTCCTGTCCAGGCCGCGGGTGTGTTCAGAACCGCGGTGACACCGGAGCTGGCGCTGGGCTCGTCGACCGGGCACGGCGTCCGGGTCTGCGTCGTCGATTCCGGCATCGAGGCCGATCATCCGGCCGTCGGCGCGCTGTCCGGCTGCTACCGGGTCGACGGCGAGGACCTGGCCGTGGTGGAAACCGACCCGGGTGACTCCTGCGGGCACGGCACGGCCTGCGCGAGCATCATCCGGCAGGCAGCGCCGGACTGCGAACTGTACAGCGTTCAGGTGCTCGGCTCATCCTTCAGCGGCACCGGCAACGTGCTGCTCGCGGGCCTTCGATGGGCGGTCCAGCAGCGCTTCGACGTGATCAACATGAGCCTGTCGACCACCCGGCCGGAGTTCGTGCAGGCTCTGCACGAGATGGCAGACGACGCTTTCTTCGCCCGCAGCGTGATCGTCGCCGCGGCACACAACTCTCGGGTTGAAAGCTTTCCGTGGCGGTTCAGCTCGGTCATCTCGGTCGGTTCGCACCAGCAGGAAGATCCCGCTCTCATCCTGTACAACCCGAGGCCGCCGGTGGAGTTCTTCGCCCAGGGCCAGAACGTCCGGGTCGGTTGGCTCAACGGGTCGACTATCCGGACTACCGGCAACAGCTTTGCCACTCCTCGGATCACTGGGCTCTGCACCCGGATCCTGGCCAAGCATCCACAACTCACCGTCTTCGAGCTGAAGTCGGTTCTCTACCAGATCGCCGCCAACGTGGGCGCTGCCAGCGCCACCGAGAACGAGGTGTGACATGACCGAAGACCAGTCGGTGGACGCTAGCGCCGACGCCGTCGAACTGCTGCAATCGGTGGTCCGGGTGGCCCGCGCCATCTTCGGAGCGGCAGCCAGTTCCGTGTTCCTGCTCGACCACGCGACTCATGAGCTCGTATTCCAGGCGGTGGCCGGCGCTGGCGAGCAATCCCTGATTGGCACCCGATTTCCGGCCGATCGGGGCATCGCCGGTTGGGTGGCAATGTCCGGTGACGCCATGGTGGTCGATGACCTCAGCACCGATGCCACCTTCGCCCGCGACCTCGCCGAGTCCACGAGGTATGTGCCGAACGCGCTGATGGCTGTCCCACTGATAGATCGTGGCAACGTGCTGGGCGTCCTGGAGGTGCTGGACCCGGCAGCCCAATCGCGGACCGACCTGGCCGAGCTGGACCTGTTGCAGCTGTTTGCCGCTCAGGCCGCGACCGCCTTGCGGATGGTGCTCGCACACCGGTCACAGCCGGCCGCAGGGTTCGCCGCGCTGCGAACCGTGCAACAGCTGACTCCCAGCGACCGGGCAGCTGGACTGCAGCTGATCGACGCGATGCGGGCACTGCTCGCGACGACATCCTGAGGTTTGCTCTGCCCGGTCTTCAGCCAGCAGCCAGCTCGCGGACGTAGCAGCGAAGCAGCATGGGGAGTTCGTAGACGGCCGCGTGTGCGGTCACCTCCGCGGTCGGAGCGGTCACGGCATTGACTTCGATCAGCGACTCGAGCAACCGCCGGACTCGGTCGGGAACCTCTGACAGCACCGTCAGTGCCTGCTCCTGGGTGAACCTGGGCGTGGCGATCGAAGCAAGGCGCTGAAGGGCCGACCGTTCAGGGTTGGCAAGGTCGGCAAGACCAGCAGCCAGTCGGCTGCGCATGCCACTCTGCGCGGTGCACATCTCGTTCAGCAGCTGATCCGGATCCTCCAACCGGGCAGCCAGTTCCGACAGCCGCAGGTACGGCAACGCGGCCAGCTTGGCTCCCACGGTCCGCACCGCCAGCGGCGAAAGCCCGACCGACCGGACGATTCGCAGGGCGGCCGGCTGATCGGCCGCAACCCGTACCGCTCCGATGATCCGGCTCAGCAGGACGACCGCTTCAGAGGCTTCCATCGGCGCCAGCTCCACCCGAGCGGCATATTCCAGCCCAGCGATGTGGCGGCGAGTGGTGGCCAGCACCATGCTGCCACCCGACAGCGGCAGCACCGCCTGAAGGACTGTGCTGTCGCAGACGTCATCTAGAACCAGCAGCACCTGCCGGTCCATCAGCCAGTGCTGCCACCGGCCGGCCAGCTCATCGCAGTCGCAGCCATCCGGAACGGCCACTCCCGCGAAGCGGACCAGATCCTGCAATACCGACCGGCTGGACCGGGCCGCCCCCTGCTCGGTCCGCGCGTTCAGGAAGATCCGGCCTCCCGGAAACCGCCGCTCCGCAAGTGTGGCCGCGTGCACCGCGAGCGAAGTCTTGCCAATGCCGACGGGGCCGGTGACCAGCACGATTCGGGCCCGCTCGGCCGTCATCAGCGTATGGAGCCGGCTCAGCGGCGCGGCTCGGCCGGTGAAATCGGCCAGGTCGGGCGGCAGGATCACCGGTGGGCGAGCCGGCCCGGCCACCGGTCGTACGGCGCGCGGCGTCGGGTCATTGCCGAGCATGCTGCGGTAGAGCTTCTC
>DASZEI010000431.1:0-15004 GCA_035940975.1 Jatrophihabitans sp.
CAGCTCGCCGCCGTCGGCCTGGGCGGCCGCGATCGCCTTCTGGAAGCCTTCGTAGGCCGCCGCGTCGATCAGCGGCCCGACCAGCGTGCCGGACTCCAGCGGCGAGCCGATCGGCAGCGTGGAGTACGCCTTCTTCAGCGCCTCGACCAGCTCGTCGACGATCGAGGAGTGCGCGATCACCCGGCGCAGGCTGGTGCAGCGCTGCCCGGCGGTGCCGGCGGCAGAGAACACGATGGCCCGGACGGTCAGGTCCAGGTCGGCACTGGGGGCCACGATCGCGGCGTTGTTGCCGCCGAGCTCGAGCAGCAGCCGGCCGAACCGGCTGGCTACCCGGGGTGCCACGGTCCGGCCCATCCGGGTGGAGCCGGTCACCGACACCAGCGGCACCCGAGGGTCGTCCACCAGCGCCTGGCCGGCGGCCGGGCCGCCGATGACCAGCTGGCACAGCGACTCCGGAGCGCCGGCCCGGCGGGCAGCCTCGGCCACCAGCGCCTGGCAGGCCAGCGCGGTGAGCACGGTCTTCTCCGACGGCTTCCAGATCACCGGGTCACCGCACACCAGCGCCAGCGCGGAGTTCCACGACCACACCGCGACCGGGAAGTTGAACGCCGAGACGACCCCGACGACGCCGAGCGGGTGCCATTGCTCCATCATCCGGTGGCCCGGGCGCTCGGTGGCGATGGTGTTTCCGAACAGCTGCCGGGACAGCCCCACGGCCAGGTCGCAGATGTCGATCATCTCCTGGACCTCGCCGAGGCCCTCGGAGACGATCTTGCCGGCTTCGATGGACACCAGCGCGCCGAGGTCGGCCTTGTGCTCGCGCAGCAGCTCGCCGAGCTCGCGGACCAGCCGGCCGCGGACCGGCGCCGGGACCACCCGCCACTGCTCGAAGGCCTGCTGGGCGCGCCCGACGATGGCGCTGACGTCGTCGGCGGTGTGCGAGCTCAGCCGGCCCAGCTCGCCGCCGGTGATCGGCGACCGGCAGCTGAGGTCGCCGTCGCCGGTGAAGGGATCGCCCACCCCGAGCCGGGACAGGATCTCGGTGGTGCGGGCGGTCACGTCGTCATGGGAGGTCATGTCGCGGGAGATCATAGAAGTACCTTTCAGACCTTTCCGAGGTCGCCGAACAGAGCGCCGCTCTTGGTGGACAAGAGGTCGGCGAAGGAGATGTCCTCCTGTTTGAGGAAGCCGGCCTGCGGCAGCCGGCGGTCGGCCACCAGCTCGACGACCGCGGCGGCCGAGGCGGCCGTGGTCCAGGAGATGGCCCGCCAGTACCGGCCGTTGATGGCCAGCGGCTGGTAGGCCCGGACGTACTGCTTGCGGTACAGCTGGCCGCCGGCGGTGTCGGTCAGGCCCTCGACGGCGGCGTGCAGGTAGACCACGTCGTCATCGACCGGCGGCTTGGCCTGGACGAGGATCTCGCCGGCCAGCTCGCGGCGCGCGCGCAGTCCCAGCTCGTCGAAGAAGAACCGCATCAGCGCGAAGTGGCCCGGGTAGCGCATGGTCTTGTAGTCCAGCCGCTGCACCCGGCCGGCGTAGGTATCGCACATGGTGCCCAGGCCCCCGGAGGTCAGCGAGGCCTCCAGCTCGATGCCGCCGATCACCACCCGCTCGTTCTCCGACATCGCCGGCACCATCTGGCGGTGGCCGCCGCGCAGCACCTCGCAGTCGTTGAGGTACTCGTTCACCACGCCCTCCGCCGACCAGTTGAAGGCGTAGCCGAGCAGGCCGGCCGGGTGCCGGGGCAGCGCGCCGACCTTCAGCTCGATCGAGCGGATCTGGTCGAACTGCTTGGCCAGCCACGAGCCGATGATGCCGATCAGGCCCGGGGCCAGGCCGCACTGCGGCGCGTAGACGTTGCTTACGCGGCCGGTGCTCGACAGTTCCAGCACCCGGTTGGTGGTGGGAACGTCCTCGGTCAGGTCGAAGTAGTGCACGCCGATGTCGTGTGCTGCCTCGGCGACGCCCAGGTTCAGGTTGTACGGCAGGCAGGACACCACCGCGTCGGCGCCGGTCAGCGCCGACCGCAAGCCGGCGCTGTCACGGACGTCGAGTTCCTTGCAGGCGAACGGCAGGTCGCTGCGGGTATGGGCGTCATAGGCGGTGACGGTGAAGCCGGAGTCCGACAGCAGCAGGGCGACCAGTTCGCCGACCTTGCCGAGTCCGACTACTCGAACCTCATTGATCGAGCGTGCCATGTACAGAATTCCTTCCTTCGGTCCCGCCGGGCCACCGACCTGGTCGGGGCCGGCCCGGCTGAACCTCGAACGCGACCGCCCGCAGCTGTGCTTACGTTAGTCTGAGAATGGTCATTAGAGAAAATGATGGTGGCCCCTAGCGTAGAGGATGGCGGGCGCGGTGAACACATCGCTGGATGTCGGCAGGCTCCGGCTGCTGCGTGAGGTCGATCTGCGCGGCTCGATCGCCGGCGCCGCCCGCGAGGTCGGGCTGACCCCGTCAGCGGTGTCACAGCAGCTGAGCATCCTCGAGCGCGAGGCCGGCACCCCGCTGCTGGACCGCTCGCCGCGCGGGGTGCTGCTGACCGGGGCCGGCCAGGCGCTGGTCGGCCGGGCCCGTTCGATCCTGCAGTTGCTGGAGGAGGCCCGCGCCGATCTGGACCGGCTGACCGGTGAGCTGGCCGGGCACGTCCGGATCGGCACCGTCGCGTCGGCGGCAGCTGCCCTGGTGAGCGAGGCCGCGATCCGGCTGGCGGCCGAGCACCCCGCCCTGGAACTGACCGTCACGGTGGCCGAACCGGCGCGCAGCATCGACCAGCTGCTCAACGGCGACCTCGACATCGCCGTGGTGGACGTCTATGACGGGGTGCCCGTCCCGATGCCGGACTACCTGCAGGCCACCGACCTGTGCACCGAGCCGCTGGTAGTGGTCAGCGCGGCCGGTGCCCTGCCGGGGCAGGGGGCGCTGAAGCTCTCGGCGCTGTCAGGTGCCAGTTGGGTGATGCCGCCGCTGGACGCGGCCTGCGGCCAGGCGGTCCGGTTCGCCTGCCGGGCCGAGGGCTTCGAACCCCGGGTGCGCTGGGAGACCGATGACATGCTGCTGCTGGTGCGGGCGGTGGCGGCCGGTCATGGCATCGCGGTGCTGCCCCGGCTAGCGGTGGCCGACAACGTCGCCGAGATCGAGATCAGGCCGCTGGCCGAGCCGAGCATGAGCCGGCGGCTGCTCGCGCTGACCCGCAGTTCCAGCCAGGACCGGCCGATCATCCGGGCGGCGCTGGACGAGCTGGTGAAGGCCACCGGCTGATCCCAGCGTTCGGCATTTCTCGCGCTCGGCTGGTCTCAGCGCTTGGCGGCCACCAGCAGCCCGTCGCCCACCGGCAGCATCGCCGGCACCAGCCGGGGGTCCTCGCGCAGCGTCCGGCCCAGCTCGCGCAGCGCCACCGTCTCGGCGTCGCGGGCGTTCGGATCGGCCACCCGGTCATGCCAGAGCACGTTGTCGAAGGCCAGCACGCCGCCGGCGCGCAGCAGCCGGACGCCCTGCTCGTAGTACTCGCTGTAGCCGGTCTTGTCGGCATCGATGAACATCAGGTCGTAGGAGCCGTCGTTCAGCCGCGGCAGCACCTCGGCGGCGGCGCCGTTGATCAGCCGGTACCGGGTGGTGCCGATGCCGGCCTCGGTGAAGGCCTGCCGGGTGGCCCGCTGATGCTCGGGCTCGGTGTCGACGGTGGTGAGCACGCCGTCCGGGCGCATTCCGCCGAGCAGCCAGAGCCCCGAGACGCCGGCGCCGGTGCCGACCTCGACCACGGACTTGGCGCTGACCAGGGTGGCCAGCAGCCGCAGGGTGGCCCCGCCGGCCCGCCCGATCGGGGTGCAGCCCAGTTCGGCGCCCCGGGCCCGGGCTGCCGCGGTGACTTCGTCCTCGGCCACGAAGTTCTCGGCGTAGGCGAGGCTGGAGGAATTGAGATACGCGTCGGCCATGGCTTCAGACTCTACCGAGCAGCCCGCCGCCGGGCAGCAGGCGCGGCGAGGCCCGCCGCCCGGCTACTTCATGGAGTCGATGATCAGGGCCAGGTCGTTGACGGTGGTCTCGGGGTTGACGATGGCGAACCGGGTGCAGGCCTTGCCGTCATGGCTGGTCGGAGTCACGAAGGCGAAGCCGGCGGCCAGCATCCGGGCCGTCCAGAGGGTGTAGTCCCTGGCCTCCCAGCCGATCCGCTCGAAGATCAGCACCGACAGGTCCGGCTCCACCAGCAGCCGGACGTGCTCGGCCGCCTCTATCAGCGCCTGGCCCGCCTTGGCCACCCGCAGGGTCTGCTCGACCGCCTCGGTGTAGGCGTCGGTGCCGTGCACGGCGAGGGAGAACCAGAACGGCAGGCCGCGGGCCCGGCGGGTCAGCTGCACCGAGAAGTCGCTGGGGTTCCACTCACCCTCGATCGTCACCGGGTCGAGATAGCCGGCCTTCTGGGTGTGCGCCGCACGGGCCAGCACCGGGTCCCGGTAGACCAGCGCGCAGCAGTCGTACGGGGCAAACAGCCACTTGTGCGGATCGACGATGAACGAGTCGGCGTGCTCGACGCCGGCGAACAGGCCCCGCACCGACGGCGCGGCCAGGCCGGCGCCGCCGTAGGCCCCGTCGATGTGGAACCACCAGTCCCGCTCCCGGGCCACCTCGGCGATGCCGGCCAGGTCGTCGATGACGCCGGCGTTGGTGGTGCCGGCGGTGCCCACGACGGCGAAGATCTCGTCGATCTCGTCGTCGGGCAGCTCGGCCAACCGGGCTCGAATGCCGGCCCCGGTCAGCCGGCCACGCTCGTCGCCGGGGACCTTGACCACGCCGACGTCCATCACCACCTGCAGCGAGTGCTTGACCGAGGAGTGCGTCTCGTCGGTGACCAGCACCGACCAGCGGGCCGGCGGGTCGGCCTGCCGCTTGTGCCGGGCCGCCTCCCGAGCGGCCACCAGGGCCGACAGGTTGCCGATGGTGCCGCCCTGCACGAACACCCCGCCGGCTCCTTCGGGCAGGCCCACCAGGTCGGCGATCCAGCGCAGCGCCTGGTTCTCGACGTAGACCGCGCCGGAGCCCTCCAGCCAGGTGCCGCCGTAGACGCTGGAGGCCCCGACCAGCATGTCGAAGGCGGCGGAGGCCTTGGTCGGGGCGCCCGGAATGAAGGACAGGTAGCGCGGGTGGTCCACCGACAGGCAGGCCGGTGCCAGCACCTGCTCCCAGAGCCGCAGCGCCTCGTCGGCGCCGATGCCCTTCTCGGTGACGGTCAGCCCGGCGGCGGCGCTCAGCTGGTCGGGGGACAAGCAACGATCCAGCGGCGCGTGCATCGCCAGCCGATCCAGGCACAGCTCGGCGAGCGAGCGGGACATCGCAGCGCTAACGTCGGTGTAGGTGTGCACGGCTGGAGCCTAGACATCGAAGCGGTCGAAAGCTTGTCCGGCGCGGGAACGTGAGCACCCGGTAAGGCGTTTAAGCAATACACAGCCACGGCTGCGAGGCTGATGGGGTCCTGGCCAGCAACGGCGGGGCACCACTTGGAGATGGGTGATCGCTGGATGTCCACGCTGAATCTCGGTGTGGCTAGCTCGATGGGTGCGCAACGGACGGCCACGCCGCCGGTTGCCACCCGCTCTTCGCATGCCGCTGACTCTTCGCATGCCGCTGAACCGGCCGACTGGGTCGCGCCGTCCTGGGACGACATCGTCCGCCAGCACGCCGACCGGGTGTACCGGCTGGCCTACCGGCTGTCGGGCAACCGCGCCGATGCCGAGGACCTGACCCAGGAGACCTTCGTCCGGGTGTTCCGCTCGCTGGCCGACTACACCCCCGGGACGTTCGAGGGCTGGCTGCACCGGATCACCACCAACCTGTTCCTGGACATGGTGCGGCGCCGGCAGAAGATCCGGTTCGACGCGCTGGCCGAGGACGCCTCGGAGCGGCTGGCCTCCGACGAGCCAGGTCCTGAGCGGGCCTACGAGCAGAACAACCTCGATCCGGAGATCCAGCGCGCGCTCGACGCGCTGCCGGCCGACTTCCGGGCCGCCGTGGTGCTCTGTGACCTGGAAGGCCTGACCTACGAAGAGATCGCTCTCACCCTCGACATCAAGGTGGGGACGGTCCGCTCCAGGATCCACCGTGGCCGGGTGCTGCTGCGCGAGGCGCTGGCGCACCGGGCGCCGGTCGGCCGGCAGGCTGACCCGGTCCTCGCCGCGGTGGACGGGCCCGACGCGGGGGAGTGGTGAGGGAGTAAATGAGCAGTCCGCGGGTGTTCGGCCTGCCGCATCTGTCCGAGGACGCGGTGGCGGCTTTCGCCGACGGCGTGTTGTCGGCGGCCGCGGCGAGCCGGGCCCGGCGGCACTGCGCCGAGTGCGTCGAATGCGCCGACGCCGTCCGGGGCCAGCGTGAGACCGCGATGATGCTGCGGGCCGCCCAGGCTCCGGCGCTGCCGTCCGGCCTGCTCGACCGGCTGGGCCGGGTGCCGATGTCGACCCCGTTGCCGCCGCCGCGCGGTGGGCTGCCGACCGTGCTCAGCGCCGACGGCACCGCGATGTTCGTCGCCCACGACGTGCACAAGGCCAGCCAGGCCGCCCCCGCTGCCGAGCACGCCGAGGGCCCCGGCCGTCCGGTGCACCGGCGCGGCGCGCTGCCGGTGACCGTGCTGGCCTCGGCCGCCGCGGTGGTCGCCGCAGGCACCTTCGGCGGGCACGTCTCGACGCTGGCCGCTGCCGGTAACCGGCCGGCGCCGGCGGGTGCGGCCAACGTGGCCGGCTCGCTGCTCGGCAGCCAGAACGTGGCGGCGCGCTCGCCGATCTCGCTGACCGGAGCGGGGTCGCTGCTCAGCACCAGCCCGCCGGCCGGACCGGCCCGCAATAGCGGCGACCAGCCGACCGGGCCGGCAGTTCGGCCGAGCGTGCAGCGCACCACCTCGGTAACGGTGACCCCGGTGCGCCGGAACCAGCACCCGAGCGCCGCGTCGATCTTCCAGCGGCCCTCGGCCGGGTTCGCGCCGATGATGGCCGGCGCGCCCGCCGCTGCCCCGTAGCCGTTATCGGATCCCGCCCGGCTGCCGAATATGTCTGACAGGAGGCCGCCGGATCCAGCCGCCGCGACCCTGCGCTTGGCCGGGGCCGCGTCGCTCGGGCAGACTCGAACGGTAACTTCCGGTTTCCGGCGCGGCCAGGTCGCCGGGAGCAACGCAGGACCGGCGATCAGCGCACGAGCGGCGATCAGCGCACGAGCGGCGATCAGAGCACGACAGACGGAGGGTATGTGAGCGACAAGGTCGACTCCTCGCCCTTCGCTCGTCCCGACGGCACCGAGGGATCCTTCCAACCGCCCGCCGGTGCGGCGGCGGCTGAGCAGGGTGCGCCCCGGCCACCGGTCCCGGCAGCCGACCGGGAGGCCTTCAGCGCCCCGGCCGGCTCCGGCGCGGTGTTCGACCCGGCACCGGGGGACCGGTTGCCACCCCGGCACAACCCGGCCCGGCCGCCGGTGCCGATCGAGCTCGCCCAGGTCTACGCCGGCACCGGGGCGTTCGCGCCGGCGCCCGGTGACCGGCTGACCCCGACGCTGCCCGGCCCCGGCTCGCCCTGGTGGAAGCCGGACGCGGCGGTCGATCCGTGGCGCGATCCGCAGTCGCCGTACTGGATCGCCGGACCGCCGGTGTTCGCCGAGGACGAGGTCATCGGCATGGCCGAGGCCAGCGAGGAAGCCGAACCGGCCGCCGAGCCGGCGCCGGACAAGTCGCGCAGGCGTGCCCGGTTCGGGCTGTCGGCACTGGCGATGGTGCTGGTGGCGGGGCTGATCGCCGGCTTGGTCGGCGGCGGGGTCGGGTACTGGCTGTCCCAGCGGGCGCACGACGTGCTGACCGATCCCAACGTCAAGCTGGCCAAGACCGACACCCCCGCCAACCGGCCGGCCGGATCGGTGGCAGACATCGCCAAGCGGGTGAGCCCGGCCGTGGTGTCGATCGACGTCCGCTCGGCCGACGCCGCGGGTTCGGGTTCGGGGGTGATCATCGACAAGGGCGGCTACATCCTGACCAACAACCACGTGGTGGCCTTCGCCTCGTCCCCGACCATCCGGGTGGTGTTCGCCGACCGGTCCTCGAGCCCCGCCAGGGTGGTCGGCACCGATCCCCGAAACGACCTGGCCGTGATCAAGGTCGACAAGACCGGCCTCACGGTGGCCAGCCTCGGCGATTCGGACGCCCTGGCGGTCGGTGATCCGGTGGTGGCCATCGGCAACCCGCTGGGCCTGCGTGGCACGGTCACCGCGGGCATCGTCTCGGCCCTGAAGCGGCCGCTGCGGCTGCCGGGCGAGAACGGCGAGCCGGACGCGGTGATCGACGCCGTGCAGACCGACGCCTCGATCAACCCGGGCAACTCCGGCGGCGCGCTGGTCGACGCTGCCGGGGCGGTGGTCGGCATCAACACCGCGATCGCCTCGCTGGGCCAGTCCGGTGGCCAGAGCGGCAACATCGGGGTCGGCTTCGCCATCCCGGTCAACACCGCCCGGGCGGTGGCCGAGGAGCTGATCCACACCGGCAAGGTCCGCCATGCCGACCTCGGGGCCAGCAGCCGGAGCGTGACCGACGGCAGCCGGGATGGGGCCTACCTGGTGCAGGTCGTTCCGAACGGCCCGGCCGCCAAGGCCGGCCTGAAGGAGGGCGACGTGGTCACCCTGTTCGGCGACACCCTGATCGACTCCGGCGACGCCCTCACGGTGGCGGTGGCCGAGTCCAAGCCGGGCGAGACCGTGACGCTGCGCTACGTCCGCGACGGCGTCACCGGGCAGGCCAAGGTCAGCCTCGGCAGCAGCTGAGCCCGGTTAGGCTGAGTACGTGTTCAACATCGGCCCGCTCGAGTTCGTGGTGCTCGCCGCTGTCGCACTGATGGTCTTCGGGCCCGACCGGCTGCCGGAACTGGCCAAGGACGCCGCCCGGATGCTGCGCGCGCTGCGCGACGTGGCCCAGGGCGCGCGGACCCAGCTCAACTCCGAACTCGGCACCGAATTCGCCGACTTCGACCTGTCCTCGCTCAACCCCCGCACCGCGATCAAGAACGCCTTGCTGGGCGATGAGGACTTCGGCTCGCTGAATCCGACCGAGTCGATCCAGCGGGCGCTGCGCGGCGAGGACGACCCGGTCAAGCCCCCGGCCGTCGACCTCAGCAAGCCGGCCGGCCCGGTGAGTTCGCCGGTGGACCTGCCGCTGGCACCGGGGGAGCGGCCGCCGATCGACCCCGAAGCCACCTGAGCCGTCCGCACCACCCGAGGTAGGTCAGCGGGCGGCCACCGACAGCCCGAGCGGACGTCCCACCAGGCTGCGCTGCCGGGCGGCCAGCGTGTCGGCGATCACCCCGAAGGCCCGGCTGGAAGCCGAGTCCGGCTGCGAGAGCACGATCGGAGTGCCGTCGTCGCCACCCTCGCGGATCGCCACCTCGATCGGCACCTGGCCCAGCAGGCCGACCTTGGTGCCGGTGGACGCGGACAGCGAATCGGCCACCGCCTGGCCGCCGCCGGCTCCGAACAGTTCCAGCCGGCTGCCGTCGGGCAGGTCCAGCCAGCTCATGTTCTCCACCACGCCGATGATCTGCTGGTGGGTCTGCAGGGCGATCGAGCCGGCCCGCTCGGCGACCTCGCGGGCGGCCAGTTGCGGGGTGGTGACCACCAGCAGCTCGGCCGAGGGCACCAGCTGGGCCAGCGAGATCGCGATGTCGCCGGTGCCCGGCGGCAGGTCCATCAGCAGGACGTCCAGCTCGCCCCAGTACACGTCGGCCAGGAACTGTTGCAGGGCGCGGTGCAGCATCGGGCCCCGCCACACCACCGCGGTGTTGCCGGGGGTGAACATCCCGATCGAGATCACCTTCACCCCGTGCGCCTGCGGCGGCATGATCATCTTCTCGACCTGGGTGGGCTTGCCGGTGACGCCGAGCATCCGGGGCACCGAGAAGCCGTAGATGTCGGCGTCCAGGACGCCCACCCGCAGCCCGCGCTGGGCCAGCGCCACCGCCAGGTTCACCGTCACCGAGCTCTTGCCGACCCCGCCCTTGCCGGAGGCGACGGCATAGACCCTGGTGCGCGAGCCGGGCTGGGCGAACGGGATCTCGTTCACCGGGTTATCACCGCGCAGCTTGGTGCGCAGCTCGGTGCGCTGCGCGTCGCTCATCACGCCCAGCTCCACCGCGACCGAGGACACTCCGGGCACCGCCGACACCGCGGCCGTCACGTCGGTGCTGAGCTTCTCGCGCATCGGGCAGCCGGCGACCGTCAGCAGCACCCGGACGCTGGTCGCGCCGTCGGGGGCCACGCTGACTCGCTCCACCATGCCCAGCTCGGTGATCGGCCGATGGATCTCGGGATCCTGCACGCCGGCCAGCGCCGCCGAGATCGCCGTCCGCAGGGTGCTCGGGTCCCGCTCTACCTCATGACTAGACACACCAAAGATCCTACGGCGGTGCCGGGCGTCGCTACGATGTGTGCGGTGATGTCCGATTCCGATGACACGGTCCTGCCGGCCGCGGCGAGCCCCGATGACTGGCGGTTGACTGCGTGGCGCAGTTTTCTGCGCACTCACACCCACCTGCTGCGTCAGCTCGAGCATCAATTGCAGGCCCACGGCAAGATTGCGCTCGGCAGCTATGACGTACTGGTCCAGTTGGCCGAAGCGCCGGAGAACAGGTTGCGGATGTCGGAACTCGCCGAAGCCGTGCTGCTCTCTCGCAGCGGCCTGACCAGGTTGGTCGACCGGCTCCAGAAGAACGGCCTGGTGCAGCGGCAACCCGATGCCGAGGATGCCCGTGGGACGTACACGGTGCTGACCGCGAAGGGCCGCGACACCCTGCGCGACGCCTCCCGGGTGCACCTGGCCGGCGTCTCGAACCTGGTCCTGGACCGGCTGTCCGAGCCGGAACTGCGCCAGTTGCAGGCCCTGATGATCAAGCTCGATCCCACCCCGCCCAGGAGCGCCGAACTCGAGGGCTGACCCGGCCCCATTGCGCAAGCCGGCGCTATTCTGCTTTGTCCAGACATCGCATCATATTTGCAGTCACAAGCTATATGACGAAATTCATTCTCTTAAGCGAGGGCTAGACGCGCTCGTGCTGCGCCCTTACTGTGTCGCGTAGCCAGCGGACGGGATACCGAATAAGAGGTTGCATCAGCAACCGCTGTTTCCGGCCCTCAATGTGATTACCGGCATACAAACACTTCTGTATTTTGAGCACCGCCCGCTGCCTCTATTCGGCCGTTGTCCGATCGATCGTTGCACGGTGTTCTGCGAAGGAGCTGACGAATGCGCACGTTTGACAGTAATTCTGCCGAGTCGGCCACGGTCGGCCCGCTCGACATCGCCCGCTGGGAGCAGTACGACCTGCGGGACATGATGCCCTTCGGTGCAATGTGGTACACGGTCCCGGCCGGTGGGAGCAGTTTGCTCGACTGCCATCCCGAACGTGAGCTGTCGATCGTCATCGAGGGCACTGCCTTCGTCGAGTGCAACGCGACGGTGACCGAAGTACCGCGCGGTTCGGCGATCCTGTTCGACAGCGAAGAGCCGCACGTCATACACAACCGCGATCAGGACGCCCCGCTCACCATCTTCAGCGCCTACTGGCTGCCACCGGCCGGATCGTCCGAGGCCGGATCCGGCGCGGCCGGATCGTCCGAGATGGAAACCCGCACGTCCGGATTGGAGTCCGCCGGTGTCTGAGCAGACCTCGGCCGCCACGGCCATCATCGTCGCGCCGCCGACCACCAACGGCCCGCTGCACATCGGTCACCTGGCCGGGCCGTACGTGGCCGCCGACGTGATCGCGCGTGCCGCCCGGGGCCGGGGGGAGCGGGTGGTCCTCGTCAACGGCGTGGACACCCACCCGAACTGGGTATTGACCCGGGCGGAGAACGAGGACATCGACGTCCAGAAGGTGATCCTGGAGTACCGCCGGCGCATCGACGAGGCGATGCAACGCGCCCGGGTCGAATGCGATGTCTACATCGACCCCGAAGAGGCCGAGCACCAGGCGGCCGTGGCCCGGCTGGCCAGCCACCTGGCTGACGGCCCGTTCGGGTTGCGCGACTTCACCCTGTCGGCATGCTCGGACTGCGGTCGGACGCTGCACAACTCCTACGTCAAGGGCGCCTGCTCCAGGTGCGGTGCCGGCTCCCACGGCGGCACCTGCGAAGGCTGCGGCGGCTTCGCCTCCGCACAGAACCTCATCGATCCCCGCTGTGCCCGGTGTGGCGGCGCCCCGAGGCCGTTCCAGGCCAGGATTCCGGTGCTGGTGCTGGAGGACTTCCGGGAGCAGCTCGCCACGATCTGGCTGCACATGGAGCAGCCGCGCCGCATTCGCGATCTGCTGGCCAGCTACCTCAGCGAAGGGCTTCCCGAGCTTCCGCTGGCCTTTCCCACCAACTACGGCGTCGAAGGCGTCGGCACGCTGGCCGGCCTTCGGCTCGATGTGAACTTCGAGCTGGGCCTCAACGGCTACCAGTGCGTCGCGAAGGGCATCGATCCGGCGCTGGAGGGCGTCGAGGCCGCGCAGGCCGCCTGGCGCCAGGTGGACAAGGTCTGGCACGTCCACGGAATCGACAACAGCTTTTACTCCACGATGCTGTGGACGGCCACCTTCGCCGCGCTGGGGGTGCGGCCGGAGCAGCACGGCGGCAGCATCGTGAACGAGTTCTACACCCTGGACGGCTCGAAGTTCTCGACCAGCCGCAACCACGCCATCTGGACTGATGAGCTGCTGGCCGTGGAGGATCCGGAGATCGTCCGGCTCTACCTCGCCTGGGACGGGCCGGACCGCTACGCGAGCGACTTCACGATGGCGGGGTACGAGGCCTTCCGCGACCGGGTGGCGCCGCTGCTGGCCGGACAGGCTGCCGGTGACCCGCTGCCCGCTCCGCTGGACGCCGCGAACCTGACCCGTGGCCTGCAGGCGTTGCGCCCGGTCGGGTACGACCCGGCGCTGGCGGCGCGCTGCCTGCTGGCCAGCCTCGGTAGCGGGCCGCAGCCGCCGGAAGCCGTGCGGCTGCGCGCGGCACTTGCCGGGACAGGCGGGTAGCCACCGATCATGCACGTGTCTGTTCTCGGCGGCGGGTTGGCCGGCTCGTTGCTCGCCTGGCGCCTTGCCCAGCAGCCGGACGTCGACCGGGTGACCGTCGCGCCGGGCGCGGCCCGTCACCAGGACGCGACCGCCGCCTCCGGTGGCGCGGTTCGCGGCTACGAGACCGAGGCGCGCCAACGACGGCTGGCGATCGACAGCCTGACGGAGCTGTTGGCTGACGACCGGCTGCGCGACTGGGCCGGCTACACCCAGACCGGGTCCCTCTACCGGCCGGAGGACACCGGCCCGGTCGAAGCCGGCGCGGCCGAGGTGAGCGCCGCGCTGCCCGACTCGGTGCGCCTGCTGAGCGCCGATGAGCTTCGGCAGCGGGGCTGGGCGGGCGATGACCTCGAGGGCTCCGGCGTCGTCGCGGTCGAGGAGCGGCAGGCGGGCTACCTGGATCCTGAGCGGCTGCGCGGTCGCGTGCTGGCCGACCTCGCCGGCCGCGACGATGTCGAACTGCTGCCCGACGGCGCCGTCACGGACCTCGCACCGGGCACGTTCAGCCTTGCCGGCGTTCGGCATGCCGCCGACGTGCTGGTGCTGGCGACCGGCGCCTGGACACCGGCGCTGCTGCGTGCGCAGGGCTGGGACAGCAACGGCCTGCGGACCAAGGCAATCCAATACACGATCTTCGGTATCAACGGCTGGCGACCAGGCACCTTTGTCGATGAGGTCAGCGGTTTGTACGGCAAGCCGGCCGGTGACGGGCAGCTGCTCGGGCTGCCCACCCAAGCCTGGGATGTCGAACCCGATGGCCTCGAGCCGGACGGGGCGCTGAGCGACGCGGTGTTCGAGCTCGCTCAGCGCAGGTTCCCGCGGCTGCGGCTGGTGACCGGCCGCCAGCCGGTTGCCGCCCTGGACTGCTACAGCACCGACTCACTCCTTGCCCTGCGTCCGGTTCCCGGACACGGCGACCAACTCTTCACCTTCACCGGCGGGTCAGGCGGCGCGGCCAAAACCGTGCTCGCCGCCAGTGCGGGCGCCGCGGCGCGACTCGCGTCCGGCGCCGAACCCACCGCAACCACCACCGTCTGGGATCATCGGAGATCGGAGATAGCGAATGAGCACCAGCACTGAGCTGCCGTACTACCACGCGATCGGCATCGGTGCCGGCCCGGCGAATCTCAGCCTGGCGGCGCTCTTCCAGGGCGTTACGGAGGAGAAGCTCGCCCTATTCGACAAGTCGCCCGGCCCGGCCTGGCACGCCTCGCTGCTGCACCCCGGAGTGCGCATGCAGACGTCGTGGATGAAGGATCTCGTCTCGGTGGTCGATCCGACTCACAAGCTGAGCTTTCTGAACTACCTGGTCACCGAGGGCCGGTTGTTCGCGATGCTGAACGCCCAGTTCAGCGTCGTCCCGCGCGCCGAGTACATGCGTTACCTGGGCTGGGCCGCCGAGCGGATCGACAACATCCACTTCAACACCCCCATCGACGAGGTGAGTTTCGTCGAGGGAGAAGGCTTCTACGCCAGCTCCAACGGTGAGGTGATCGGCCGCTCGGAGCACCTGGTAATGGGTGTCGGCACCCGGTCGATCATGCCGGCCGGCTTCATCGGTATGCCGGAGGAGCGGGCGTTTGTGGCGGACTACCTGGCCATGCACCTGCCGACGATGAGCGCGGACAAGTCCGTGCCGGTCGCGGTGATCGGCGGTGGCCAGACCGGCGTCGAGGCGGTGATGCGGCTGCTCGGCGAGGGTTTCACCAATATCCGGTGGATGGGCCGCTCGCAGTGGTTCCGCACGATGGACGACTCCCCGGCGGCGAACGAGATCTACCGGCCGAGTCACATCGAGTACCTGCACAACCTGACCCGGTCCACCCGGAAGAAGCTGGTGGACGAGGCCGGTCCGACCGGTGACGCGCTCACCCCGGGTGTGCTGCAGGCGCTGTACCAGGCCAACTACGACGCGATGCTGGCTACCGGTACCTTTC
>DASZEI010000432.1:0-16250 GCA_035940975.1 Jatrophihabitans sp.
CGTGGGCCTTGCGGGACGAGCACACCGAAGCCATCGCACAGCTCGTGCGGCGGCCGTCGGCATTCATCCGCAGCACCACCGAATCGGTCGGCACCGAATGCCCGACCACGGTGGCCTCACCGTCGGGGGTGGACACGCACGACCCGACCGCCGGTGCCTGGTCGGCGAAGTCCTGGTACAGCGGGTGCTCGAACTTCAGGCAACACATCAGCCGACCGCACGCCCCGGAGATCCGCAGCGGGTTCAACGGTAGATCCTGGTCCTTGGCCATCCGCACCGACACCGGCTCGAAGTCGACCAGGAACGTCGAGCAGCACAGGTCCCGCCCGCACGAACCGATGCCGCCGATCACCCGGGCCTCGTCCCGCGCGGAGAGCTGGCGCAACTCGACCCGGCCCTTCAACGTCGCCCCGAGGTCGCGCACCAGCGAGCGGAAGTCGACCCGGTGCGGGGCGGAGAAGTAGATCACCGTGCGGTTGTCGGCCAGCACGTGGTCGACCCCGACGATCTTCATCGGCAGGCCGTGCTCGCGGATCAGCCGCCGGGCCGCCACCCGGGCCTCGGCCCGCTTCTTGCGTCCGGCGGCCAGCGCGGTGATGTGCTCGGGAGCTGCCATGGCGACTAATTGCGGCAAACCGCCGATGTCCTGCGGGCTCCACTGCGGCGCCCACATCACCTGCGCGACCTCGGGTCCCTCGGTCGTGGGGTACAGCACGTAGTCACCGACTGCCGGGGTCAGGGCCCCCGGATCGGCGTAATACAGCCGACCGCGGTCGGTGAAAGTCACCGCACAGATCAGCCCCATGAGGTAAGCGTAATGCCTGCCGGCGGCAACGGTTCCAGTCGGGCAGTGGACAAGTCACACACCGCCCTCCGAACGGGGCGGCGACGGGCCGGACGACGGGCCGTATACCGGTGCCCGAAGGCAGCCGTCAGGCCCGTCGCCGGGCCCCGTCACGGCACTTGCCGGGCCCCGTCAGGGCAGCCGCCGGGCCCGTTCAGGGCAGCCGAAGAGCCGCCGTCAGGGCTTCGACGGCGATCTTGGGCTTGACGTTCAGCTCGATGGCCTCCCGGCAGGCCAGCACCTGCTCCAGCCGCACCAGCGCGCCGGCCTGGTCGATCGAGCGGGCGACCAGCGACACGTCCGAGGCGACCTCGGGGTGCGCGGCCAGCACCGGCGAACCGGCCTGCACCAGCAGCACGTCCCGGTAGAAGCTGGCCAGGTCCACCAGGGCCCGGTCCAGCGAGTCGCGCTGCAGCCGGGTCGCCCGGGACTTCTGCCGCTTCTCCAGGTCCTTCAACGCCCCGGCGCTGCCGCGAACCGCCGCCGCCGCGCCCTTGCCGGTGCCGCCGGCGCCCAGGGCGAGCTTGAGTTCGTCGGTCTCGGAGACGTCGAGATCGGTGGTCAGCGCCCGGGCCTCGGCCTCGGCGGCCTGCACCAGGTGGTCGGCGGCCTCGAAGCAGGCATTGAGCGAGGTCAGCTGGGCCGGGATGGCCAGCACCTCGGCGCGCCGCTGCCGCGCCTGCGCGTCGCGGGCCAGCCGGCGGGCCCGCCCGACATGGCCCTGGGAGGCCTGGGCCGCCCAGCCGGCGGTGACCGCGTCGATGCCGTCGGCGGCCAGCACGTCGGCGATCGCGTCGGCCGGCGGGATCCGCAAGCCCACCACCCGGCAGCGGGACCGGATGGTGACGATCACGTCGTCGGGGTGGGTCGAGGGCGCGCAGAGCAGGAAGATGGTGCGCTCCGGTGGCTCCTCGATCGCCTTCAGCAGCGCGTTCGCAGCACCTTCGGTGAGCCGGTCGGCGTCCTCGATGACCACCACCTGCCAGCGGCCCATCGACGGCCGGCGGGCCGACATCGCCACCACCGCGCGCATCTCGCTGACCCCGATCGACAGCCCCTCGGGCACCACCGACCGGACGTCGGGATGCGCGCCGGCCTGTACCGAGTGGCAGGCACCGCACTCGCCGCAGCCGGGAGCCGCCGCAGGATCGGCCGCCATCAGCTGCTCGGCCCGATCGCACTGCAGCGCGGCGGCCAGCGCCCGGGCGGCCACCGAGCGCCCGGAGCCGGCCGGCCCGGTGAACAGCCAGGCGTGCGTCACCGCGCCGGTGGGCACCGGGCGTCCGGCGACCACGTCAGCCGCGGCTCGAGCCGTCCGGGACAGCTCGGCGACCGCGCTGCCCTGGCCGATCAGAGCGTCGAACACCGTCACTTTCCAGCCTCCGCCACGTCGTGTGAGCCGCGCTCGGCCCGGGCCGAGCCACCCGACTCGGCGGCCAGACCGGCGGGCCGGGACCCGCCCGCCTGCTGTCCTGCCTGGCCGCCTGGTTGTCCGGGTTGATCCGGAAGGGCGCCCGATGAACCCGCTGGGCTGTCCGATGGCGCGGCCGGGCCACCGGGCAGCACCGCGAGCACCCGGGCCTCGATGATCGCCGCCAGCTCGACGAGCGGGCGGCTGGCGTCGAGCACCAGGTAGCGGTTCGGATCCGATTCTGCCAAAGACCGGAAGCCGGCCCGGACCCGCTCGTGGAACTCCAGGGTCTCGCGTTCCAGGCGGTCCGGCCCGATGCTGCCGCTGTTGCCGGTGCCGGCTTCGGGGCCCGCCTGCCGGCGGTGCATCCGGGCCAGGCCGACCTCGGCCGGCACGTCCAGCAGCACCGTCAGGTCGGGCACCAGCTCCTCGGTCGCCCACCGTGACAGCCGCTTGACGTCCTCCAGGGCCAGCGTCCGGCCGGCGCCCTGATAGGCCAGCGAGGAGTCGACGAACCGGTCGGTGAGCACCACCTCGCCACGGTCCAGCGCCGGCCGGATCACCGTGGCCACGTGCTGGGCCCGGTCGGCGGCGAACAGCAGCGCCTCCGAGCGCGGCGAGATCCGCTCGTCCGAATCGAGCACCAGCCGGCGGATCTGCCGGCCGACGGAGGTGGCGCCGGGTTCGTGGGTGACCACCACGGTCCGCCCGGTGGCGCGGATCTTCTCGGCCAGCAGCGCGATCTGGCTGGACTTGCCGGCCCCCTCGCCGCCCTCGAAGGCGATCAGCACCCCGCCGGACTGCAACCGCCGCCGCCCGGATGAGTCGCGGCGCAGCGCCGTCATCAGGTCGGCGAGCACCGGCACCCCACCGCGCTGATCCATCATCCGGTAGGCCAGCACGCCGGCGGTGACCGCCAGCAGGCCGGCCCCCAGCAGCACGATCCGGGTGCCGTCGACGGTTTCGGCCGTTCCCGGCAGCCGCCGCTGGCCGATGGTGCCGACCAGCACCGGCACCGCCGCCAGCGCCAGGATCATCACCACCCGCACCATGGACTGGATGAAGGCGAAGATCCGTCCGCGCATCTCGTCTTCGATCTCGGAGCCGAGCAGCGTGATGCCGGCCAGGTAGCCCACGCCGGCCCCGAACCCGACGCCGAGCACCGCGATCATGGCCAGCACGACGTGTGGCATCACCGCCATCAGCGCCAGGCAGCTGCCGGCCAGCACGATGGCCAGCCCGAACAGCCGGCGCCGCGACACCTCACGAGCCACGCGCGGCCCCAAGGCCATGCCGAGGCCGAGGCCCACGAACACCGTTCCGAACAGCACCCCGTAGGCCGCGTCACCGCCGCCGAGGCTTCGGACGTAGGTCTTGCCGGCACCGACCACCGCGCCGCCGGCCGCGAAGGCGCCGAGGATGCCCAGGATCAGCCCGCGCAGCAGGCCGGTGGTCCGGACGAACTGCGCGCCTTCGGCGAGCATCGCCCACAGGCTGGGCTGGCTCTCGCGCCGCCCGGAGCCGCGGAAGCCGGAGAGCTGCTTGATGAACAGCACCGTCAGCGCACCGACGGCGAAGGTGGCCGCGTTGAAGTACAGCGCCAGGTCGACCTGGTGGGTGCCGAAGAAGCTGAACCGCCCGGCGAAGGCCGTCGAGATCAGCGCCAGCATGCTGAACAGCGCCGCCGCCAGCACCGGTGTCAGCCCGTAGGTGGTGATCAGGCTCAACTGGTTGGCAGCCTCGAGCTGGTCGCGGCGAACCAGGTTGGGCACCGCGGCGTCCTTGGCCGGATTCCAGAACAGCCCGATGCACTCGATCAGGAACGTCGCGACGTAGAGCACCGGCAGCGTCGAGAAGATCGGGATCGCCAGGAACAGGACGAACCGCAGCAAGTCGGTGACGACCATCGTGTAGCGCCGGTCGAACCGGTCGGCGAAGGCGCCGGCCAGCGGCCCGAGGACGGCCGAGGGCAGCAGCCGGACGACCAGCACCCCGCCCAGGGCGTAGTTCTGGGCCTGGTAGCCGGTGGCGAGTTGGGTGGCCAGCGCCGTGGTGGCCAGCAGGCCCAGCCAGTCGCCGAGGCTGGACAGGCCGGTGCAGTACCAGAGCCGGCGGAAGGCGGTGTTTCTCAGCACGCCCCTGATCGCGCCGGAGCCCGACACCATCGCGCTGGCGTCGCGGTTGCGGCCGGTGGCATCACCCGCAGCGGCGGCTGGTTCGGCTGAGATGGCTCACTCCTGGTCGTCACTCGTCTGGGCGGGACTCAGCCTACGGCCCGGCCTGACCATTCCCTGCTCCAGCGGGCTGGAGTCTCTCAGCGATCGGCCAGCGTGTGCAGCAGCCTTCGCAGGCCGGCGGCCAGCGACCTGCGTTGCGCCGCGGACAGCCCGCCGAGCAGCTCCCGCTCGGAAGCCAACAGCTCTTCCAGAGCCGCGTCCACTCGGCGCTTGCCGAGCGCGGTCAGCCGGATCAGCAGCTGCCGGCCGTCCTCGGGATGGGCTTTCCTGACGACGAGGTTGCGCTCGGCCAGCCGGTCCAGCCGGTTCGTCATGGTTCCCGAGGTGACGTGGGTGGCCTCGATCAGCTGGCCGGGGGTGCGCTCGTAGGGCTGGCCGGAGCGGCGCAGCGCGGCCAGCACGTCGAACTCGTGGCTGGCCAGGCCGTGTTCGGCGAAGGCCTGCGCGCGCCGGGAGTCCAGCAGCTGGGCCAGCCGGGCGATCCGGCTGAGGATGTGCAGCGGTTCCACGTCCAGATCGGGACGCTCGGCCAGCCACGCGGCGGCGATCGCGTCCACTTCGTCGGCCATGCTCGGTAGCGTACCAAGGTATCTTGACATCAAGGTATATCCTCTTGATATCAAGAGGCTTTGGACGCCGAGCCGAAGGGGTGGCTGCCGATGCGATGGGATCCGGCCCAGTACGCGAGGTTCAGCGACGAGCGCAGCCGGCCGTTCTTCGACCTGACCGGCCAGGTCGGCGCATCGGCTCCTGGCCTGGTGGTGGATCTGGGCTGCGGGTCCGGCGAACTCACCGCGGCGCTGGCTTCGCGCTGGCCGGAGGCCACCGTCCGCGGGCTGGACGCCTCGGCCGAGATGATCTCCCAGGCCGGGACGCACGCTGGCGGCCGGCTGAGCTTCGCGATGGCCGAGGCGGCGGACTTCGACGCCGACGGGGTGGACGTGCTGATCAGCAACGCCCTGCTGCAGTGGGTGCCCGGGCACCAGGCCTTGCTGGGTCGGTGGGCTTCGCAGTTGGCCCGCGGGGGTTGGCTGGCCTTCCAGGTGCCGGCCAACTTCGGCTCGCCGTCACACCGGCTGATGCGCGAGCTGGCGGGCTCGGCGCGCTGGGCAGAGCGGTTGGCCAGCGTGCTGCGGCACGCCGACGCGGTCGCCGAACCCGCGGAGTACCTGGAGCTGCTGACCGGTGCGGGGCTGCGGGTCAATGCGTGGCAGACGTCGTACCTGCACGTCCTGCAGGGGCCCGACCCCGTGCTGGAGTGGGTTCGCGGCACCGGCCTGCGCCCTGTGCTGGCGGCATTGGACGACGACGAGGCGAGCAAATTCAGCGCCGAGTATGCCGGATTGCTGCGACAGGCCTACCCGGCGCGGCCGTTCGGCACGGTGTTCCCCTTTCTGCGGACGTTCGTCGTCGCGCACAAGCCGGCGGAGGGAAAGCCATGATCCTGGGAATCGATCACGTGCAGGCCGCCATCCCGGCCGACGGTGAGGATGCCGCCCGGGCGTTCTACGGGGCGCTGCTGGGCATGACCGAAGTGCGGAAGCCGGCGGCGCTGGCCGGCCGCGGCGGTTGCTGGTTCACCGCCGGCAGCGCGGTGCTGCACCTGGGCGTCGAGGGGCCGTTCTCCCCGGCTCGCAAGGCACATCCGGCCTTTCTGGTGACCGAGCTGGACTCGCTGTACGAGTTGCTGACCGGTGCCGGCTGTGGCTGCGTGCGGGCCGACGGCGAGATACCCGGTGTGCGGCGGTTCCACACCTTCGACCCGTTCGGCAACCGGATCGAGTTCCAGCAGGCCTAGCGCGCTGGAACCCGGACCCTTTCAGGGACGGGCCGGTCAGCCGCCCGGTCGCAGGCGACCCCTCGTCAAGTCCACCAGGGTGAGCTGGTTGCCGAACGGATCGGTCACCACGGCGACCTTTCCCACCGCGATGTCGTCCGGTCCGGCGACCAGCGTGCCGCCTGCCTCGGTGATCCTGGCCACCGCGTCCTCGACGGACTCCACCAGCAGGTCCGTTTCCGGGCCGGTGTCGAGCGCCAGGACGAGCTCGGTCTCAGAGTCGCCGAACCCGAGCGCCAACATCGTGTCGGTACGCCAGAGCAGTTCATGGCCGAGCGCGTCGTGGTAGAAGGCAAGCCCTTCCTCCAACGAGGGCACCCGCACGAGAAAGGCATCGACTGCACGCAGCAGCGGCTCGGGCTGGGACGTCATGCGGTTTCCGGCCGGCCGGACGAGGCTGACGCGCCCGCTTCGCTCGCCACGATCTTGCGGACGGCCCACAGGTAGCGCCGGTTGACCAGCGCCGCGCCGAGCCGGCCTACCGGACCGGCGAGCCGCATGATCAGCATGTTGGGACGGGCCCGCGAGGCGATCGTCACCACCACCTGGTCGTCGCCCGCCCAGTCGACCACGAAGCTCTCCTCACCGTCCTCGGGATGGTCCGGCCTCGTCCGGTAGCGAAAGCCACGCCGGCGCGGCTCGTCGGCCACCCAGACCACGTCGCACGAGCCGTGCAGCGCGAGCGGGCCCACCCCGAAGCTGAGCCGGATCACGTCCCCGACCCGCACCGTGTCGGTCGGCATGGTCATCCTGACCCCGGCCTTGCGATGCATCCGCAGGCTCAGCACCGCCCGGGACGCCGAGGAGAACGCGGCCTGGCCGCGCCCGACCGTGCCGGAGAACGTCATCTCGTGATATCGGCCTGCCACGAGATCCAGTGTGCCCCACGCGGCATCCGTCCCCGCCGACCGTCAGACAGATCAACCGCCAGGACGACCGATCTTGATGCCGATCGAGCCGGGCTAGGCCTTCTTGGCGACGACCTTCTTGGCCACAGCCTTCTTCGCGGGCACCTTCTTGGCGGCCGTCTTCTTCGCGGCCGTCTTCTTCGCGGCCGTCTTCTTCGCGGCAGCCTTCTTCGCCGGCGCCTTGGTGGCCACCCGCTTGGTGGCCTTCTTCACCGGCCCGCGGGCTCGCCGGTCGGCCAGCAGTTCCGCGGCCCGGGCGTCGGTCAGCGTCTCGATCGAGTCGCCACGCCGCAGCGAGGCATTGGTCTCGCCGTCGGTGACGTACGGCCCGAACCGGCCGTCCTTGACCACCATCGGCTTCTGCGAGACCGGATCGACGCCCAGCTCCTTCAGCGGCGGCGCGGCGGCGGTCCGGCGGCCCCGCAGCTTCGGCTGGGCGAAGATCGCCAGCGCCTCGTCCAGGGTGACGGTGAACAGCTGCTCCTCCGAGTCCAGCGACCGGGAGTCGGTGCCGCGCTTGATGTAGGGCCCGTACCGGCCGTTCTGGGCGGTGATCTCGGCAGCTTTCGGGTCCTCGGCATGCGGATCGATCCCGACCACCCGGGGCAGCGTCAGCAGCCGGGCGGCATCCTCGACGCTCAGGGTCTCCAGCGACATGCCCTGGAACAGCGACGCGGTCCGCTCGCCGTCGGTCACGTACGGGCCGAACCGGCCGTTCTTGCCGGTGATCTCGCGCCCCGTCGAAGGATCGACCCCGATCGTGTAGTCACCGGACGGCGCCGACAGCAGCTCGGCCACCTTCTCCGGCGTCAGCTCGTCCGGCGGCAGATCCTCAGGCACCGAAGCGCGGCTCTCCGACTCCGGGCCACCCTGCTGGACGTAGGGGCCGTAGCGCCCGACCCGCACCACGACGTCGCTGTCCGGGCCGAACAGCTGGATCGAGTTCACGCCCCGGGCGTCGATGTCTTCCAGCCGCTCGGCGATCAGCTTCTTCAGCCCGCCCTGGGAGGAGATCCGGCCGTCATCGGCGCCCCGCTCACCGTCACCGACCCCGAAGTAGAACCGGCGCAGCCAGTCCACCCGCGAGGTGGTGCCGCCGGCGATCGAGTCCAGGTCGTTCTCGACCGAGGCGGTGAAGCCGTAGTCCACCAGCCGACCGAAGTGGCCTTCCAGCAGGCCGACCACCGCGAAGGCCACCCAGGACGGCACCAGCGCGGTGCCCTTCTTCCAGACGTAGCCGCGATCCTGGATGGTCTGCATGATCGAGGCGTAGGTGGACGGCCGGCCGATGCCGAGTTCCTCCAGGGCCTTGACCAGCGAGGCCTCGGTGTAGCGGGCCGGCGGGCTGGTCGAGTGCCCGGTCGGCTCCAGCGAGCGCACCCCGAGCCCGTCGCCGCGGCTGAGCTGCGGTAGCCGCTTCTCGCTGTCGTCGCGGCCGGACTCGCCCGAACCGGACGAGTCGGCCGTCTCATCCATATCTTCGACGTAGGCCCGCAGGAAGCCGGGGAAGGTGATGGTGCGCCCGGAAGTGGCGAATTCGGCCCGCTCACCGGCCACCGAGGTGCCGGCCAGCCGGATCGACATAGTGGTGCCGACTGCGTCGGACATCTGCGAGGCCAGGGTGCGCTGCCAGATCAGCTCGTAGAGCCGGAACTCATCCGAGGACAGCGCCGAGGCGAGCTGGCCCGGGGTGCGGAAGGCGTCCCCGGCCGGCCGGATCGCCTCGTGCGCCTCCTGGGCGTTCTTGACCTTGCGGCTGTAGTGGCGCGGCTCGGCCGGGACGTAGGCGTCGCCGTAGAGTTCGCGGGCCTGGGACCGGGCCGCCGCCAGCGCCGTCTCGGACAGGTTCGTCGAGTCGGTACGCATGTAGGTGATATAGCCGTTCTCGTACAGCCGCTGGGCCACCCGCATGGTGACCTGGGACGACCAGCGCAGCTTGCGGCCGGCCTCCTGCTGCAGCGTCGAGGTCATGAACGGCGGGTACGGCCGGCGCCGGTAGGGCTTCTCCTCGACCCGGGTGACCGCGAAGTCGACACCGGTCAGCCGGGCGGCCAGCCCGCGGGCGCCGGACTCGTCCAGGTGCAGCACCTCCGAGGACGCCCGGCCGGTCGCCGGGTCGAAGTCCTTGCCGGTCGCAATCCGCTCGTCGTCGAGGGCGACCAGGGTGGCGCTGAAACTGTCCGGATCGCCCTGCTTGCGGACGGCGGGCGTGAAGCTGCCCTCGATGTCCCAGTAGTTGGCAGTGTGGAAGGCCATCCGCTGGCGCTCGCGCTCGACCACGATCCGGGTGGCCACCGACTGCACCCGGCCGGCCGACAGCCGCGGCAGCACCTTCTTCCACAGCACCGGCGACACCTCGTAGCCGTAGAGCCGGTCCAGGATCCGCCGGGTCTCCTGGGCGTCGACGAGGTGGGCGTCGATCTCGCGCGGCTCGGCCACCGCCCGGGCGATGGCGGCCGGGGTGATCTCGTGGAAGACCATCCGGCGCACCGGCACCGACGGCTTCAGGGTCTGCACCAGGTGCCAGGCGATCGCCTCGCCCTCCCGGTCCTCATCGGTGGCCAGGTACACCTCGTCGGCGTCCTTGACCAGGGCCTTGAGCTTGCTGACCTGCTGCCGGCGATCCGGGCTGATCACGTACAGCGGCTCGAAGTCGGCCTCGGTGTTGACTCCCAGCCGCGCCCACGGCTGGCCCTTGTAGGCGGCCGGCACGTCGGCAGCATTGCGGGGCAGGTCCCTGATATGGCCGATGGACGCCTCGACGGTGTACCCCGCGCCCAGGTAACCGCCGATCGTCTTCGCCTTCGCAGGGGATTCCACGATCACCAGCTTGTTGCCGGTCGCCGCCTTCTTCCCGCGTGCCTGTGCCACTACCTGCTCCTGTCTGTGATCACCATCGGTGATCGGGTGGTACCACCATGTTGCATGGTGCTGCGGCGGACGGTACCCCACCCGTGCCTTACCTCGCCGCTAGGTCACTGCCGGCCGCCCAACTTCGGGGCCGGCGACAGCGCCTACTACCGAGCAAGCGCGAGCGGCGGTGAAATCCTGGCCGCCGCCGACCGCAATGAGGCTCAGATCACCACGCTGAGGGCCAGCACCATGAGGATGCCGGTCACCGACAGGATGGTTTCCATGATCGACCAGGACTTGATGTTCTGGCTGACCGACAGCCCGAAGTACTGCTTGGTCAACCAGAAGCCGGCGTCGTTGACGTGGGAGAAGAACAGCGAGCCGGCGCCGATCGCCAGCACCAGCAGCGACAGGTGCGAGGTGCTCAGCGTATCGGCGACCGGCTGCAGGATGCCGGCGGTGGTCACCGTGGCCACCGTCGCCGAGCCGGTTGCCAGCCTGATCAACACCGCCACGAACCAGGCCAGCAGCAGCGGCGAGACGGTGCTGCCCTCCACCCAGGACGCGATGATCTTGGAGATGCCGCTGTCGACCAGCACCTGCTTCAGGCCGCCGCCGGCCGCCACGATCAGCAGGATGCCGGCGATCGGCGGCAGCGACTGATCGACGATGGCCGACAGCCGCTCCTTGTCGAAGCCGATCGCGATGCCGAAGGTGTAGATCGCCAGCAGCACCGCCAGCAGCAGCGCGATGAGCGGGGTGCCGATGAAGTCCAGCGCGCGCTTGAGGGCGCCCTTGCCGTTCTCGTCCACCACGTCGGCGATCGCCTTGGCCAGCATCAGCACCACCGGCAGCAGCACGGTGGTCAGGGTGACGCCGAAGCTCGGACGCCGGTACCCCCGCCGCGGGCTGGGAGCCAGGCCGTCGGCGCTCACCGCGACCGAGCCGGCGCCGGTGCCGCTGCCGACCGCTGAATCCGAGCGGGTGCCGGTTGCGGTTTCGGTGGCCGTCACACCGGTATCGATGCCGGTCCGGGCCGTCTCGAGGCTGCCCCGTTCCTCGACCGCCGCGCCGAGGAACAGCTCGGGCACCGGCACGTCGACCCAGCGCGCGACGAACCGGGAGAACAGCGGGCCACCGACGATGACGGTCGGCACGGCCACCAGCACCCCGAGGCCCAGCGTCAGTCCCAGATCCGCGTTCAACGCCCCGACCGCGGCCAGCGGGCCCGGGTGCGGCGGCACGAAGCCGTGCATCGCCGAGAGCCCGGCCAGCGCCGGAATCGCGACCCGCATCAGCGGCAGCCCGGAGCGCCGGGCGACCAGCAGGATGACCGGCATCAGCAGCACCAGGCCGATCTCGAAGAACATCGGCAACCCGATGATCATGCCGACCAGCGCCATCGCCCACGGCAGCGCCCGCTCGCTGGACCGGCTGACGATCGTGTCGACCAGCTGATCGGCGCCGCCGGAATCGGCCAGCAGCTTGCCGAAGATGGCACCCAGGGCGATCAGGGTCCCGACGCTGGCGACGGTGGAGCCGACGCCGGTGCCGAAGCTGGACACCGTCTTGTCCATGCCCAGGCCGGCGATCGCTCCCACCAGCAGCGCGCCGATGGTCAGGCTCAGGAACGGGTTGAGCTTGAGGAAGGTGATCAGCGCGATGATCACCGCGATGCCGATCAGGGCGGCCAGGATCAGGCGGGTGTCGTGGCTGCCGGAGCTACCGGCCGCGATCAGGTGTGCCGCGGTGAGGGTCACTGGACCTCCTTGAGGAATTGTTCGACGATCTGCTCGGGGGGCAGCGTGAAGTCGATGGCCACCCCGAACTCGTCCCGATCCAGCGGCTCGAGGGTGGCGTACTGCGAATCCACCAGCGAGGCCGGCATGTAGTGGTTGCGCCGGTGCCCGACCCGCTCGGTGACCACCTCCGCGGAGCCGGCCAGGTGCAGGAAGCACAGCCGGTTCGAGGCCGTCCTGAGCACGTCGCGGTAGCTGCGCCGCAGCGCCGAGCAGGCCAGGACCGAGCCCTCCTGCTCACCGCGCAACCAGTCGGCCAGCCGGGCCAGCCACGGCCAGCGGTCCTCGTCGGTCAGCGGGTGCCCGGCGGCCATCTTGGCCTTCAGCTCCGGGGTATGGAAGTCGTCGGCGTCCGCGAACGGGACCCCCAGCTGGTTGGCCAGGATCACCCCGACGGTGGTCTTGCCACTTCCCGAGACACCCATCACGACCACCGTGGGGTGGATGCCGATGTCCATGAGATCGAATCTAGCGCTACCGCCAGCCGGTGGAACTACCCCCGTGGCGGGCCGGTGACCCGGCTAGCCGGGTGGCCAGTCCCGGCCACAGCCCGGCGGTGGCGCGCCGATCAGCTCGGCCAGCCGGCGCAGCCGCTTCACCGAGGTGACCCGCCAGCCGGTGCCGACCCTGCTGCCGACCTCGACCGCGGTGACGCCCAGCCGAGCCAGCTGGGCACCGGCCGCCCGGTGCAGCACGCCGTCGGGATCGGCCATCCGCAGCAGGAAGCCGGCCTCTTCGGCCCGGCCGGCGGCGATCGCCCACAACCGCAGGCCGGACGCGCTGAGCGCCAGGTCGGCCGGCGGGCGCAACGCCGCTCCCCTGGTCCAGCGCTGCGCCTGCGGGCCCAGCCGGGTGGTGATCTCGGTGCGCACCGCGATCAGCTCGCCGGGCGCCTCGGCGGTGTCGGAGGTCAGGCCGCGCTCGAAGAACTCCGACCCCAGCGCCTCGGCACGCCAGCTCTCGGTCACCAGCACCGACAGCCGGGCCGCCGCGTCGCCGTCGGTCCGCACCCAGTCCCCGCCGGCGAGCAGCACCCCGTCCAGATCCTCGACGAGGGGATCCGCGGCCTCGGCTCCGAACAGCGAGAACTGCACGCCGCGATTGTGTACCACCGCCGCAGCGGCGCTGATGCGGCCGTATCCGAGCTCGACGGGTCCAACGGAAAGGGGCCCGCCACCGGCACCGGTGGCGGGCCCCTCCGCGAGGGCGTTGTCAGACCCTGGTCGCCGCCGCCCGGACCTGCGACGGATCGTCATTGAGGCTCGAGGCCCGCCGCTTGGCGATCAGGATGGCCGCGATGATGATCGCCACCGCGATCAGGGCGATCACGAGCCGGATCGGACCGTTGGCGTCCTTGCCGATCGACAGCTGGACGACGGCCGGCGCGATCAGCACCGACACCAGGTTCATCACCTTGATCAGCGGGTTGATCGCCGGACCGGCGGTGTCCTTGAACGGGTCGCCCACGGTGTCGCCGATGACGGTGGCGGCGTGCGCGTCCGAGCCCTTGCCGCCGTGGATGCCGTCCTCGACCAGCTTCTTGGCGTTGTCCCAGGCGCCACCTGAGTTGGCCAGGAACACCGCCATCAGGGTGCCGGTGGCGATCGCGCCGCCGAGGTAGCCGGCCAGCGGGCCGACGCCGAGGCCGAACCCGACCGCGATCGGCGCCATCACCGCGAGCAGGCCCGGGGTCACCAGCTCGCGCAGCGAGTCCCGGGTGCAGATGTCGACGACCCGGCCGTACTCGGGACGCTCGGTGCCGTCCATGATCCCGGGGTGGTTGCGGAACTGGGCGCGCACCTCGTAGACCACCGCGCCGGCCGCCCGGGACACCGCGTTGACCGCCAGGCCCGAGAACATGAACACCACGGCCGCACCGATGACCACGCCGACCAGCGTGTTCGGGCTGACGATGGTGTTGGTGAAGGAGTTCTGGACGAACGTCGAGACTTTCTCACCGGTCTGGTACTTCTCGATGGCCTCGCGGATCGCGTCCTGGTAGGAGCCGAACAGCGCGGTGGCGGCGAGCACCGCCGTCGAGATCGCGATGCCCTTGGTGATCGCCTTGGTGGTGTTGCCGACCGCGTCGAGTTCGGTGAGGATCTGGGCGCCGGCCGGGCTGACGTCGCCGGACATCTCGGCGATGCCCTGGGCGTTGTCCGAGACCGGGCCGAAGGTGTCCATCGCCACGATCACGCCGACCGTGGTGAGCAGGCCACAGCCGGCCAGCGCCACCGCGAACAGCGCCACCGACACCGAGGAGCCGCCCAGCAGGAACGCCCCGAAGACGGCCGCCGCGATCACGAGCGCGGTGTAGACGGCCGACTCGAAGCCGACCGAGATGCCGGCCAGGATGACGGTGGCGGCGCCGGTCAGCGAGGAGTTGCCGACGTCCTGCACCGGCTTGTGATCGGTTCCGGTGTAGATGCCGGTGAGCCAGAGGATGACCGCGGCCAGCACGATCCCGATGACGACCGCGATGATCGCGATCAGCGCCGGGTTGCCACCGTGGTCGTTGATCCGGGTGACGCCGTCGATGTCGACGCCGGCGCCCTCCAGCTCGGAGAACTTGCTCGGCAGGTAGCTGAACGCGGCGATCGCGCACAGCACCACCGAGATGCCGGCGGAGATGTAGAAGCTGCGGTTGATGGTGGTCAGGCCACCCTCGTTCGGCCGGGACCGGGTGATGAAGACCCCGATGATCGCGGTCACGACGCCGATGGCGGGCACGATCAGCGGGAACAGCAGGCCCTTGGTTCCGAAGGCCACCGCGCCCAGGATCAGGGAGGCCACCAGGGTCACGGCGTAGGACTCGAAGAGGTCAGCGGCCATACCGGCACAGTCACCGACGTTGTCACCGACGTTGTCGGCGATGGTGGCGGCATTGCGCGGGTCGTCCTCGGGAATGCCGGCCTCGACCTTGCCCACCAGGTCGGCCCCGACGTCGGCCGCCTTGGTGAAGATGCCGCCACCGACACGCATGAACATCGCCAGGGTGGCGGCGCCGAAGCCGAAGCCCTCCAGCACCCGGGGGGCGTTGTTGGTGTAGACCAGCACCACGATGGAGGCGCCGAGCAGGCCCAGCCCCACCGTCGCCATGCCGACCGCGCCACCGGTGCGGAACGCGATCCGGGTGGCCCGCTCGCGTCCGGCGGTGTTGGCGGCCGCGGCCACTCGCACGTTGGCGCGGGTCGCCAGCCACATCCCGAAGTACCCGATGGTCCCGGAGAAGCCGGCCCCGACCAGGAAGAAGATGGAGCGGCCGATCCGCTGACCGGCATCGTCGGCCGGCAGCACGAACAGCAGCAGGAAGACGACCACGACGACCACCGAGAGCGTCCGGAACTGGCGCTTGAGGTAGGCCTGGGCGCCCTCCTGGACCGCCTCGGCGATCTGAATCATCTTCGGCGTGCCCTGGTCAGCGCTGAGAACCTCGCGAAACAGGATGAACGAGAAGACCAGGGCGATGATGGCTACCAGGCCGATCACCATGACCAATCCCCGATCACCGGCGGAGAACGCCGAGTCGGCGAGATCTCCCGTCTGGGCGACAAGCGCCGGGTGGGACAAAGCCATAACGCGTACTCCTTAAGCTATCCAAACCAGCGTGACGGATCGCCCGACAGCAGCGGCAGCGGCTTGCCCGGGGTCGGACCGAAGCTGCTTCGCGGCAATTCACCATCGGTGCGGCTGCGGCGCAGTCTAGGGGACGCCTTACCTAGCCCGCGCGCAGGCTCGGGCCCGGTGCCGTGCCGGAGGTCACACTCGATTCGTGGTCCTCGCACCCGGCAGCTTGTCGAACCGGTTTGTGCGGTTGCCCTTCAGCCTGTCATGAGGTGAGGCGTTCTGCGCGTCACCCGGCCGAGATCGCCTCCGGCACGGTGGCGTAGATCTCGAAAACGGCGTCGAGTCCGGTGATCCGGAACAGCTTGAGCATGCGTTCGGACGTGCAGACGAGCCTGAGCGCGGCGCCGGTCTGCTGGGCCCGGTTGCGCGCGGCGACCAATGCCCCCAGCCCGGTCGAGTCGATGAACGACAGCCGGCTCAGGTCGACCACGACCGATTGCTGGCCGGAGTCGATGATCTGCACCAGCCGGTCGGCCAGCTGGCTCGCCGAATGCACGTCCACCTCGCCGTGCACCTCCAGCACGGTGTGGGCACCGGTGCTGGATGCGGTCAAGCTCAGGTTCATCCCGGCGCCTCCTGGCGTCTTCGATCCTCAGCGGCTCGGTTGTCGGCGGCTCGTGCTTGGCTGAGCATACGTTTCGCCCTTTCCGGCAACTGGCGGCGTTTACGCGCGTTCGACCGGGCGGCGACCCGAGCAGACCTGAGCAGATCCCGAGCAGACAGGGAGCAGCCAT
>DASZEI010000433.1:0-8533 GCA_035940975.1 Jatrophihabitans sp.
CGTCGGCTAGGTCCAACTGGAACAGCCCGTTCGGTACCCAGAAGTTGAATGCCTCGTTCGCACCGGGACGAACTCCGCCGGAACGTTGCACCACGATGGACTGGTACTGCCGCCCGGCCGCGGTCTGCGGTCCCTCTGCCGTCAGCCCGAGTTTGTTCACGATCGCCGGCACCACCGTGCTCTGGTAGTCCGACGGCGTCGGGTACGCCCTGATGCCGGACAGCGCCTGCGCGGTCAGGTTCACGTCGGCGACGTAGTCGAACAAGGTGTCGTCACCGAGCGAACCGCACATCGGCATCGCTCCGGAGTAGAACTTCGGATACTCCTCCAGAGACCGGGTCGCCACCTGGCCGCCCATCGAAATCCCGACGATGTAACGGCGGTTGGGCTGGCGGTGCAGCAACCGAGCAGCCAACAGCGCCAGGTCATGTGTCGTCTCAACCCCGGAACCGACAGCGAATCCCGTGTCGGCAAAGGTAGAAGCGGCCCAGGCATAGCCCTCGTCCACCAACAACTGCCGCAGACCGAACTCAGGTGTGTCAGTCGACAGCACCGGCGCGGTGCCCATGAGCGGGTGCGCCCAGAGCACGAGATCGCCGTTCCAATGCGGTGGAACCTCGATGTTGTAGCCGGCATGATCATGCACGCCCTGCAGCACCGTGGTCGGACCCGATGGCGTTTGGAGCGGCGCCAGCGGTGGATTGTCGATAGTGAAGCCAGGCCGCGGCTGGTCACCAGGTACCGCTGCGGCCGACGCCGGGACAGCGCTGAGCGTCGCGACCGCCAATGCGGTGACCGCGATTAGTGCGATACCCCGCTTCCTAGATCCCCATCTACCTGGCCGTCGACTACGCGATATGCGTGAATCGCCCGACGCCCGGCTGCCGCCTGACACCGCGCCAACTTCTCCAGCCGGCATAGGCTGCCGCCTGCTGATCGTAAAACTCATCTCGCCTCCAGCGGAGTGATCGATTAGATTTGAGCAGTGTTCAAAGCCGGCTGCCGAACGCTAGCACCGATCTGAACATTGTTCAACCGGCACCCCGGTATCTTCGTTGCATGGACGCTGCCACGATCACGGACGCGGCACTGGAGACGATGGGTGAGGTCGGGCTCGACCGGCTGACCATGCGTGCGGTGGCCGCGCGGCTCGGCGTGCACGTGGGCGGCCTCTACTACTACCTGCCGGACAAAACGACGCTCTTGCGTTCTATGGCCGACCAGATCTGCCTGCAGATAATCGACGCTCTCGCACCTACCGGCGACTGGCGGGTAGACGCGCTGGACCTGTGCCACGCGACCAGGCGCACCCTGCTCGAACGCCGTGATGCCACCAGGGTCTTCGCGCAGAGCCCCGTAGTGGCCAGCGTCGGCGCGCTGGGTCTGATCGAGCGGCTACTCGAGCTGCTCGCTACCGGCATCAAGCCGGACCGGGTCGCCGCGGCCGCCGACACATTGCTCAGCTATGTAACCGGATTCACCCTGCAAGAGCAGATCGGCACCGACATACAGCCCCTCGACCCCCGACTGATCGCCAACGGTCCGGCACTCTTTCCTCGGATGTTCGCCGCGCTCGGCTGCGATCCCGAGATCACCTTCGCTACCGCGCTGCAGGCCATCCTCGCCGGCTTCGAATCCCAGGCCCCGCTGACGCCAACTGGTCCAGCTGAGCCGGGTCATCCGGGCTGATCAAGGCGGGTCAGTCCTCGGCGGCCTTTCCGCCCTTCGCGGCCAGCCCTTCGGAGATCAGGTCCATCACCGTCGAGTCCGCCAGCGTGGTCACGTCACCGATCGAGCGGTGCTCGGCGACGTCACGCAGCAGCCGGCGCATGATCTTGCCCGACCGGGTCTTGGGAAGCTCGGCCACCACCAGGATCTGGCGGGGCTTGGCGATCCCGCCGATCTCCTTGCCGACGTGGTTGCGCAGCTCCGTGACCATCTCCGCGCCTCCGTCGGCCGCCGACCCGCGCAGGATCACGAAGGCGACGATCGCCTGGCCGGTGGTCGGATCGGTGGCGCCGACCACCGCAGCCTCGGCGACCGAGGGATGCGACACCAGCGCCGACTCGACCTCGGTGGTCGAGATCCGGTGCCCGGACACGTTCATCACGTCATCGACGCGGCCCAGCAGCCACAAGTCGCCGTCCTCGTCCTTCTTCGCGCCGTCGCCGGCGAAGTAGTAGCCCTGCTCGGCGAAGCGCGACCAGTAGGTCTCGCGGAAGCGCTCGTCGTCGCCCCAGATGCCGCGCAGCATGGACGGCCACGGCTCGGTCAGCACCAGCAGGCCGCCGCCGCCGTTGGGCACCGGCTTGCCTTCGTCGTCGACCACGTCGGCCTCGATGCCGGGCAGCGCTCGCATCGCCGAGCCTGGCTTGGCGGCGGTCACCCCTGGCAACGGGCAGATCATGATGGCGCCGGTCTCGGTCTGCCACCAGGTGTCCACCACCGGCACCCGGTCGCCGCCGATCACCCGCCGATACCACATCCAGGCCTCGGGATTGATCGGCTCGCCCACCGATCCGAGCACCCGCAGCGAGGACATGTCGAACTTGGACGGGAACTCCTCGCCCCACTTCATGAACGTCCGGATCGCGGTGGGCGCGGTGTAGAGGATGCTGACGCGGTACTTCTCGACGATCTCCCAGAACCGGCCCCGGTGCGGGGTGTCCGGGGTGCCCTCGTAGATCACCTGGGTGGCGCCGTTGGCCAGCGGCCCGTAGACGATGTAGGAATGCCCGGTCACCCAGCCGATGTCGGCGGTGCACCAGTAGACATCGGTGTCGGCGTGCAGGTCGAACGCGGCATGGTGGGTGTAGGCCGTCTGGGTCAGGTAGCCGCCGGTGGTGTGCAGGATTCCCTTGGGCTTACCGGTGGTTCCCGAGGTGTAGAGGATGTACAGCGGCGTCTCGGCGTCGAAGAACTCCGGCTCGTGCTGCTCCGGCTGGCGGCTCATAACCTCGTCCCACCACAGGTCGCGGCCCTCGGTCAGCTCGACGTCGTTGCCGCCGCGCTTGACGACCAGCACGTGCCGGACCGGCGAGCTGTCGCCGTCGAACTTCGCCAGCGCCTCGTCCACCACCGGCTTGAGCGGTAGGACCGAGCCGCGGCGGTAGCCACCGTCGGCGGTGATCACCAGCGTGGCGTCGGCGTCGAGCACCCGGTCATAGATGGCCTGCGCGGAGAAGCCGCCGAAGATCACCGAGTGGATCGCCCCGATCCGGGCGCAGGCCAGCATCGACACCACCGCCTCGACGATCATCGGCAGGTAGATCGCGACCCGGTCGCCCTTGCCGATTCCCAGCTCGGTCAGCGCGTTGGCGGCCTGGCACACCAGCTGCTGCAGCTCGGCGTAGCTGACCGTCCGGGTGTCGCCCGGCTCGCCCTCGAAATGGAAGGCCACCTTGTCGCCCCGGCCGGCGCTGACGTGGCGGTCCACGCAGTTGACCGCGGCGTTCAGCCGGCCGCCGACGAACCACTTCGCGAAGGGGGCACCGGACCAGTCCAGGACCTGGCTCCAGTCCGACTCCCAGTCCAGCCGGCGGGCCTGGGACTCCCAGAAGCCCAGCCGGTCGGCCGCTGCGTCCTCATAGGCCTGGGCCGAGTAGTTCGCCGCCGCCGCGAACTCCTCCGACGGCGGGAACCGGCGCTCCTCGTGCAGCAGGTTGGACAGGCCACTGTGTGACTCGCTCATCTGGCTCCTCCGGCTTCTCGTCCGTCTTCTCTTCCGTGCCGATGTCTGATGCCGACGTTATCTCTCGCCGCCGATCTGTAGAAGGCCGGACCGGCGTGCTCGCCAAGCTTGCGGGCCCCGGCATGCCCGGCGTCCGGGCGGTGGCAGGCCATTGGCTAGCGTTCCCGGCGTGCACCCCGAACCGCTGGCCCCGCTGCTGGAGCAGCCCGGCATCGCCGAGGCGGTGACCGCCAGCCGGCAGGCGGTGGACAAGCTGCTCGGGCACCGGGTGCTGCGCCGGCGCTCGGGCGACGTCTCGGCCGAGTCGCTGCTGCGCGGCGCGTGGGCCTCGGCGGTGCTGGCCGGTTCGCCGGTCGGCCTGGACGAGGTGCGGGCCGGCACCGCGACCGAGCCGATCGTGCAGGGGGCGTTGCGGGTGTCCACCGAGCTGGCGGCGCTGGCCGGGCCCTGGGCCGGCGCTCAGCGGCAGGTGCTGGCCCGGTTGCACGCGCTGGCAGCGACCGATCTGCTGCCGGCCGAGCAGCTCGGGCGTCCCCGCCCGGATCGGGAGGTGGCGCACCGGCTCGACACCCTGGCGGAGGTGCTGGCCCGGACCAAGGCACCGGCGGTGGTGATCGCGTCGATCGTGCAGGGCGAGGTGCTGAGCCTGGACGCGTTCGCGCCGGCCTCGGCGGTGGTGGCGCGCGCGGCGGCCCGGCTGACTCTGATCGACCGGGGGCTGGATCCCAAGTCGCTGGTCGCCCTGGAGGTCGGGCACCTGGAACTCCGTGAGCAGGAGCAGGCGGCGCTGGCCGGCTACCGCGGCGGTGAGCCGGCCGGGGTGGTGGGCTGGATCCGGCATTGCAGCCAGGCCGTCGAGCTCGGCGCGCGGGAGTCGCTGGCCATCTGCGAGGCGATCCAGCGTGGCTGAGCGGATCGAACCGGAACCGATCGAGCCGGAGCTGATCGAGCTGGGCCGACCGCTGCTGCGCCGGTACCGCCGCGGTGCTGCGACCTCCTGGTTGCAGGCCTGCCGGGTGGTGGCGGGGGACGAGAGCTGGCTGTTCGGCTGGCTTCCGGTGGGCGCCGGCTTCGCGTTCCGGCAGCGGCCGGACGGATCGGCGGTACGCGCCGCGCCGATCGCGGAGTTCGCCGAGGCCCGGCTGCGGACCGGCGGCTGGCAGGGGCGTTCGGCGCTGATCGGAATGCCGACCGGCCGCGCGCACTCGGTGTGGTGGTTCTTCGACGGCGCCGACTTCAGCGGCTGGTACGTCAACCTCGAGGCTCGCACCCGGTGCTGGCTGCACGACGGGCTGTACGGGGTGGACGTGATCGACCACGAGCTGGACATCGTGGTGGCTCCGGACCGCAGCTGGCAGCTCAAGGACGAGGCCGAGCTGGGTGAGGTAACCGGCCTGCCCGGCTACTGGGACACGGGCGGCAGCGCCGAGATCCGCGCCGAGGCCGGGCGGGTGATCGCCGAGCTGGAGGCCGGCCGGTTCCCCTTCGACGGCAGCTGGTGCGACTTCCGCCCTGACCCGGCCTGGCCGATCCCGCGGCTGCCCGAGCCGCTGCCGGACTTCGAGTGGCCCTGCTGACCCTCTCAGGCCACGTTGCGCAGGTGGTGTGCGGGCGGCCGGGTCGGCACATGGTGAGGGCGCCGTGCTTGCGCACGACGCCCTCTGCGGTCAAGCCGGGTTACCAAGCGTGCACCTGGACAAGGTCAGGCGCGAGCCGGTGACGGTCCGCGCCGACAGCCGTTAGCGTGGCTATGTCGCCGCGTGGGTACCCGGTTGCCCACTGGCGGGATCCACGACTGGTGGGGGCGGACCGCCATAGCCACTCGTAGATTCCGTGAGAGCATTCGTACTACCGAATACCCTTACAGTGCAAGAGGTGCTGAGTACTCAGCGGCCGGGCATGAACGGCGACGTCAGGCCCGGTGGGACCGGCGGGCGTGGCCGTACCACAGCAGCGCGGCCAGGCCCGCGGCGCTAGCGACCACCACGGCGCTGGTGGCCGGCTGCGGCGTCTTCAGGCTGGACAGCCGGTCGCGCAGCGGCACCGCGTTGGTGAAGGCCAGCGCCGGCCAGTGATTGTCGGCCGCCACCTTGCGCAGCGCCTTGTCGGGGTTCACCACATAGGGGTGGCCGACCGCTTCCAGCATCGGGACGTCGGTGATCGAGTCGGAGTAGGCGTAGCTGTCAGCCAGGTCGTAGCCACGCTCGGCGGCCAGTTCCCGCAGCCCGTCGGCCTTGTGCCGGCCGTAGGCGTAGAACTCGATCTCGCCGGTGTAGCGGCCGTCGCGCACCACCATCCGGGTGGCGATCACATGGTCGGCGCCGACCATCTCGCCGATCGGGCGCACCACCTCGTCGCCGGACGAGGAGATGATCACCACGTCCCGGCCCGCTGCTTTGTGCTCGACGATCAGTTCGACGGCTTCGTTGTAGACCAGCGGGTCGATGATCTGGTGCAGCGTCTCGTTCACGATGTCGCGGATCTGCTGGACGTCCCAGCCTGTGCACATGGCCGTCAGGTACTTGCGCATCCGGTCCATCTGGTCCTCGTCGGCACCGGACAGCGCGAAGACGAACTGCGCGAAGGCGCTGCGCAGCACCGCGCGGCGGTTGATCAGGCCGCCCTGGTAGAAGGACCGGCCGAACGCCAGCGTGCTGGACTTGGCGATGATCGTCTTGTCCAGGTCGAAGAACGCCGCTGAGCTAGCCATGCCCGCGAGGATAGCCAGCGCGAGCCGTGGCGTGGCGTTGCCGGTCCGTCCCGGATGCCCGATCACTGTCCACAGCCGTGCGTGACTGTCCACAGAATTTCTAGCCGGCAGCCGCTGACGGGCCTGCTCGGCCAGGGTGGTGGCATGAGTGGTGGGATGACGGCGCACCCGAGGATCGGCGTGCTCGGCGGCTGCGGCGGTGCGGGTGCCAGCGTGTTCGCCGCGGTGCTGGCCGGCTGCGCGGCGGCCCGAGCCGGCCAGGCCTTCCTGCTCGACTGCGACCCGGTCGGCGGTGGCCTCGATGTGCTGCTGGGCTGCGAGCGCACGCCCGGTTCCCGGTGGAGCCAGGTCCGGCTGCGCGGCGGCCGGCTCGACCCCGCGGTGCTGACGGACTGCCTGCCGAGCTGGCACCAGGTGTCGGTGCTGGCCGTCGACGATCCGGCTGCGCTGAACCCGGACGCGCTGATCCAGATCGCCGATGCCGCGGTCCTGGCCGGCCCGGTGGTGCTGGACCTGGCCCGATGGCCCTCACCGGTGCGGGCAGCGGCGTTGGGCCGCTGCGACCTGGTGGTGCTGCTCATTCCGGCCGAGGTAGCCGCGGTCACCGCCAGCGCCGCCGTGGCCGACGGCCTGGACCCGGCTCGGACCGCGCTGGTGGTCAGGGGCTCGGCCGCCACGCTGCCGGCCTCCCGGATCGGGGAACTGCTCGGCCTGGCGGTGCTCGGCCGGCTTCGCCACGACCCGGCCGGCCGGCAACCGAGCGGGCTGGACCCGCGCCGGATCAGGCGGGGCACGAGGCAGGTTGCTGAGGCCGTGCTGCGGCGGGCCGAGGTGATCGCCGGGTCGGCGGGTGCGGTGGCTGCGGCTGGTGCGGCTGGTGCGGTTGCCGCGCCGGTGGTGGCGGCGTGAGCGGTGACCTGCTCGATCGGGTGCGGCACCGGTTGGCGGCCGGCTCCGCCCCGCTCGATCTCGACGAGGTGGCCGGTCAGGAATCGGCGCTGCTGCTGGACTCCGGCGGGCGCTCGGAACTGTCGGGGCGGCTTGCCGCGGAGCTGACCGGCGCCGGCCCGCTGGAGGAGGTGCTGGCCGGCGCCGGGGTCACCGACGTGCTGGTCAACGCCCCGGACCAGGTCTGGCTGGACCGCGGCTTCGGGCTGGAACGGGCCCCGGTCCGCTTCGACTCCGATGCTGCGGTGCGCCGCCTCGCCGCCCGGCTGGCGGCGCAGGCCGGCCGGCGTCTCGACGACGCCGCCCCGTTCGTCGACGCGGTACTGCCGGACGGCACCCCGGCTGCATGCGATCCTGCCGCCGCTGGTCGCCCATCCGACCCTGTCGTTGCGGGTGCTGGCCCGCCGCAGGCTGGCGTTGGCCGAGCTGGTCGCGCTCGGCGCGATGTCCGGCGAGCTGGCCGACCTGCTCGCCGCGCTGGTGCGGGCCAGGCTGACACTGCTGATCAGCGGCGGAACCGGAACCGGCAAGACCACCCTGCTGGCAGCGCTGCTGGCCACGGTCAGCCCCACCGAGCGGATCGTCACCATCGAGGACACGGCCGAGCTTGGAGTGCAGCACCCGCACGTGGTGGCGTTGCTTGCCCGGTCGCCGAACGTGGAGGGAGCCGGCGCCGTCGAGCTGCGGGAACTGGTGCGGCAGGCGCTGCGGATGCGAGCGGACCGGCTGGTGGTCGGCGAGTTCCGGGGTGCCGAGATCGTCGAGCTGCTGGCCGCCCTGAACACCGGCCACGCCGGTGGGGCCGCCACCGTGCACGCGAACTCGGTCGCCGACGTGGCGGCACGGCTGGTGGCGCTGGCCGCCCTCGGCGGGCTGCCGGCTCAGGCCCTGGCCGCCCAGGCGGCGAGCGCGCTCGACGTGCTGGTGCACGTCCGCCGCGACCGGGACGGCCGGCGCCGGGTGGAGCAGCTGGCGTTGTGGCCTGCCGGGTCACCGGTTGCCGGGCCGGGGCTGGTCTGGACCAGGCCGGCGGGTCTGGGCCCCGCCGCCGGCCGGCTGCGGGCACTGCTGGAGGCGGCCGACGTCGCGGTGCCGGCCATGCTGGCCGGGGCGCAACCATGCCGGGACTGACGCTGGCCCTGTTCGGCGCGGCCATGCTCGCGGCGCCGGCACCGGGACCGGCT
>DASZEI010000434.1:0-2268 GCA_035940975.1 Jatrophihabitans sp.
AGGTGGCGGCCACCACCGCCGGGCTGCAGCCGTTCACCGCCGAAAGCCTGCAGGAACCCGCCACCGCGGCCGCTCGGCAACGCCTCGAGGCACTGGAGCTCCAGGCGCCGCCGGCGCTGTCGGTCCAGGTCAGCACCGCCGCCACCAGGAGCCGCTGATGCACGCCGACCGCACCAACCGGGTCATGCTCATCCTGTTCGCGATCGCGCTGATCGCGGCCGGCGCCGTCGGGGTGCTGGCCGGGTTCGGTGCCCTCGGCCCGGTCACCAAGCACGGGGCGCTGCTGTCCAACCGGGTGGGCGCCTACTTCGGCCGGCACGGTGACTGGCTGTGGCCGGTGGTCGCCGTCCTCGCCGGGATCGTCGCGCTGCTGGCGCTGCGCTGGTTGCTCGCGCTGCTGTTCTCGACCGACCGCACCGGTGACCTGCCCCTGACCGGCGACCGCTCGGCCGGCCGCACCACCCTGTCGGCCGGCGCGCTGACCGATGCGGTAACGTCGGAAATCGACAGCTATCCCGGCGTCCACGCCGCGCGGTCCCGCCTGATCGGCGACCCGCTGGCTCCGACGCTGGTGGTCACCGCGGCGTTGGAGGAGAGCGCCGACCTGGCTGCCGTGCGCCGACGGATCGAGGCCAACGCCGTCCGGCACGCCCGGCAGGCGCTGGAGGATCCCGATCTCCCGGTGCGCCTGGACCTGACAGTCACCAACCGGCAAGCGCAGCGAGCCGCCTGAGCCGGGCGGCCCCGCCCGGCCCGGAAAATACTTCGGGTTACCACCAGCCACGGTGGCGACCCGTCTCACGGTGAATCACCACCGCGCCACCCACAATGAGGTTTGGCCAGTAGATGCAACAAGCAACGTCGCGGACGCAACCATGCGGGCCGCGGTAGGGCCCATCAGGGCAGACCAACGAGGGGGAGCATTTTCATGATGGCACCAGAGCAGTTGCAGTCGATGATCGGCAAGAACGCCGTCGACACCAACGGCGACAAGATCGGCCGGATCGGGCAGATCTACCTCGATGACAGCACCGGTGAGCCGCAGTGGGTCACCGTCAGCACCGGCTTGTTCGGAACCAAGGAATCCTTCGCGCCGCTGTACGGATCGAGCACCAGCGGCGACGACCTGATGCTGGCCGTGTCCAAGGCCATGGTCAAGGACGCGCCGAACGTCGAGAACGACGGTCACCTGGAGGAGTCCGAGGTGCAGGCGCTGTTCCAGTACTACACCGGGTACATGGGCGAGCAGGGCATGGTCGGCGGCACCGGCGGTCAGCAGGACTACATCGAGGGCGACACCGGTCGCCGGGACCTCAGCGGTGACGCGGGTGTGGTCGGGCACGACACCTCCGGGCCGACCACCGACGACGCCATGACCCGTTCGGAGGAGCGAGTCCGGGTCGGCACCCAGAACGTCGAAACCGGCCGGGCTCGGCTGCGCAAGTACATCGTGACCGAGAACGTCACCCAGACGGTGCCGGTCAGTCGCGAAGAGGTCCGCATCGAGCGCGAGCCGATCACCGATCAGAACGTCGGCCAGGCGATGTCTGGCGGCGACCTCACCGAGGAAGAGCACGAGGTGACCTTGCACGCCGAGCGCCCGGTGGTGGAGAAGGACACCGTTCCGGTCGAGCGGGTCCGGCTGGCCACCGAAACCGTCACCGACGAGGAGACGGTGTCGGAGCAGGTTCGCAAGGAGCGGATCGACGAACCGCAGACCGACATCCGGGGCGACCAGCGCTAGAGCGGCTGATCCGGGTGAGGGCCGGCCTGCCCGGTCGGCCCTCACCCGGCACCGACCAGACCATCAGGGAGTAGATCATGCTCGGACTCATCATCAGCCTGATCATCGTCGGCCTGATCGCCGGCGCGCTCGCCCGGTTGCTGGTGCCGGGTAAGCAGGACATGTCCATTCCGATGACGATCCTGCTCGGGATCATCGGTTCGTTCGTCGGTGGATTCCTCGGTTACCTGATCTTCCACAAGGACGCGGACAACGGTTTCTTCCAACCGTCGGGCATCATCGGATCGGTCATCGGCGCGGTCATCGTGCTGCTGATCTGGTTGCGGACCGGCGGCCGCAGGTCCGTCCGTTCCTAGCGGGCATCGCGCGCTTCCGTCCGGACGCCGGCGGAGTGGCCGGACGTGCTCGGAGCCTTCATAGTCGCCATCGAGTACCGCGGCGCCGACCTGGAACCTGACGGCGGCGCGTCCCGGATCGGGTTGCTGGAACACGCCTACGACGTCGAGACGGCATCGCTGGTGGCC
>DASZEI010000435.1:0-17132 GCA_035940975.1 Jatrophihabitans sp.
CGGGTAGCGCAACTGCGCGCCTCGAGCCGGCGGCGCGACTACCCGACCGGGCTCGCCGGGTGAGGTGGCCGGAGCACACATCCGGCTTCCGTACTCTTGCGGTATGACGCATGACCTGGCGAACCAGATCCTGGCCAACCCGATCTCGCCGAAGCACCTGCTCGGCAGTTACGGCCTGGTGGGCCTGCTGATCATCCTGTTCGCCGAGTGCGGCCTGCTGATCGGCTTCTTCCTGCCGGGCGACACGCTGCTGTTCTCAGCCGGCCTGCTGCTCGCCATCAACGACCCCTCGATCAACCTGCCGGGCCTGCCGGTGATGTTGATCGCGCTGCCGATCGCGGCGGTGGCCGGCAACCTGGTCGGCTACTGGATCGGCTACGAAGCCGGGCCCAAGGTGTTCGACCGGCCACAGTCGCGGCTGTTCAAACCCGAGTACGTGACACGCTCGCAAGCCTTCTTCGACCGGTTCGGCCGTGCCACGGTGATCCTGGCCAGGTTCGTGCCGGTGGTCCGGACGGTGGCCACCGTGATGGCCGGGGTGGGCCGGATGCGGTTCTCGGTCTACGCCCTCTACTCGGTCATCGGCGGCATCCTGTGGACCGACGGCATCCTGCTGCTGGGCCGCGCGCTGGGCCACATCGAACTCGTGCGCGACACCATCGCGCCGAAGATCGACCTGATCCTGGTCACCGTCGTGGTGCTCTCGCTGCTGCCGACCGCTGTGCACTGGTGGCGCAGCCGGCCCAGCAAGGTCAACAGCTAGCCGCAACGGTCGGGTCACGATCGTCGTCCGCCGGGCGGGCTGGGCTGCCGAGCGTTGATCGCTCGGGGCTAGGCTAGGCGATCGTGAGAAGCAGATGAGCGCTCCGGCCGCGCCCTCCGGCAGTCCGCTGGTCGTCCTGACCGGCGTCAACAAGCACTTCGGCGCGCTGCACGTGCTCAAGGACGTCGACCTCACCATCGATCGCGGCGAGGTCGTGGTCGTCATCGGGCCGTCCGGCTCCGGCAAGTCGACCCTGTGCCGGACCATCAACCGCCTGGAGACCATCGACGCGGGCACCATCACCATCGACGGCAAGCCGCTGCCGGCCGAGGGCAAGGAACTGGCCCAGCTGCGGGCCAAGGTCGGCATGGTGTTCCAGTCGTTCAACCTGTTCGCCCACAAGACGGTGATCGAGAACGTGCTGCTCGGCCCGGTCAAGGTCAAGGGTGTCAAGCGCGTGGCCGCCGAGGCCCGCGGCCGGGAACTGCTGGAGCGGGTCGGCATCGGCAGCCAGGCCGACAAGTACCCCGCCCAGCTGTCCGGTGGCCAGCAGCAGCGGGTGGCCATCGCTCGGGCGCTGGCGATGGATCCGATGGTGATGCTCTTCGACGAGCCGACCTCCGCGCTGGACCCGGAGATGATCAACGAGGTCCTCGACGTCATGACGTCGCTGGCCGAGAGCGGCATGACGATGGTGGTGGTCACCCACGAGATGGGCTTCGCCCGGCGGGCGGCTCACCGGGTGGTGTTCATGGACGACGGCCGGATCATCGAGCAGGCCGACCCCGAGAAGTTCTTCACCGCCCCCGAATCGGCCCGGACCCAGGACTTCCTGTCCAAGATCCTGACTCACTAACAACCCCCCGCTGGGCCGGCCCCGCCGTGTCCCGAACAGAGAAGGACCCCACGATGCGTTCGCTGCGCTTGATCTCCCTCCTCCCGGCCGCCGCGCTGGTGCTGTCGCTGACCGGTTGCGGCGGCGACGACAACGACAAGAACGTCACCACCCCGGTCGCCAAGCCGAGCTTCGAGGCGGGCACCCGGATGGCCGACATCGCCGCGGCTGGCAAGCTCACCGTCGGCACCAAGTTCGACCAGCCGCTGTTCGGGCTCAAGGGCCTGTCCGGCAAGCCCGAGGGCTTCGACGTCGAGATCGCCAAGATCATCGCTGCCAAGCTCGGCATCTCCGAGGACAACATCACCTTCGTGGAGTCGGTGTCGGCCAACCGCGAGCCCTTCCTCCAGCAGAAGAAGGTCGACATGGTGGTGGCCACGTACACCATCAACGACAAGCGCGACAAGGTGGTGGACTTCGCCGGGCCGTACTTCGTCGCCGGCCAGGACATCCTGGTCGCCAAGGGCAACCCCAAGAACATCACCGGCCCCGAGGCGCTGAAGGGCAAGAAGACCTGCTCGGTCAGCGGTTCCACGCCGGCCGCCACCGTGCAGGAGAAGTACGGGCTGTCCACCAACGAGCTGCTGCTGGTCGACGCCTACTCCAAGTGCCGCGACGCCCTCGCCAATGGCCAGGTCGACGCGGTGACCACCGACAACGTGATCCTGTCCGGCTACGTGAGCGAGGCCGAGGACAAGTTCGAGCTGGTCGGCAAGCCGTTCTCCTCCGAGCCGTACGGGATCGGCATTCCGGAGGGCCAGGAGCCGTTCTGCGACTTCATCAACAAGGTGCTGAAGGACGCGGTTGCCGACGGCAGCTACGAGAAGGCGTTCAAGTCGACCGCCGGCAAGGTGATCGAGACCACCCCGACGCTGCCCGAGCCGCACGGCTGCGACAAGTAACCCGGGCCTGGCGAAGGCTCGAGCGCGATGAAGGATGTCCTCGACAACCTCGACGTCTTCCTCAAGGGCTTCCGCACGACGGTGTCGCTGACACTGCTCGCGGCGATCGGGGCGCTCGTACTGGGCACCGTGATCGCCGCGATGCGGGTTTCGCCGGTGCCGCCGCTGCGCTGGGCGGCGGCCGGCTACGTCCGGCTGGTGCGCAATACCCCGCTGACGGTGGTGTTCTTCCTGGTGGTGTTCGGGCTGCCCGAGGTGGACGTGAAGCTGCCGTTCTTCCGCTTCGCCGTCCTGGCGCTGACCATCTACACCGCGGCGTTCGTCGCCGAGGCGGTGCGCTCGGGCATCAACTCGGTACCACCCGGCCAGGCCGAGGCGTCCCGCTCGATCGGGATGACGTTCTCCCAGACGCTGCGGCTGGTGGTGCTTCCGCAGGCCTTCGCCAACATCGTGCCGCCGCTGGCCAGCGTCTTCATCGCGCTGCTCAAGAACACCTCGATCGCCTCGGCGTTCTTCGTCTTCGAGGGCGTGCAGGCGATGAACCAGTTGATCAACAGCTTCGGTAACGCGGTGCTCCCGATCATCGCGGCCGCGGCGCTGGGCTACCTGCTGCTCGCGCTGCTGAGCGCCTTCCTATTCGGCCTGCTCGAGCGCGCCGTGTCGGCCGGCCGATGACCGCCCCGGTCCTCTACGACGTCCAGGGCCCGCGGGGCCGGCGGCGGGTGCTGATCGCCAGCTTCGTCGGCGGCCTGCTGCTGCTGCTCGTGCTCGGGCTGGCCGCCCGGCGGCTGGCGGCCAACGGGCAGTTCGAGCGCGAGAAGTACGAGGCGTTCTTCACCGAGCCGCAGCTGTACGAGCGGCTGTGGGAGGGGCTGCAGAACACCCTGCACGCCGCGGTGTACGCCATGGTGCTGGCGGCGGTGCTGGGGGTGCTGCTGGCGTTCGGGCGGCTGTCGCGGCAGGGCTGGATCCGGCTGCCGGCGATCGCCGTGATCGAGTTCTTCCGCGGCGTCCCGCTGCTGCTGCTGATCTTCGCGCTGTTCCTGGCGTGGCCGCGCGTGGTGCACACCAACCTGCCGGCGCTGTGGGCGCTGGTACTGGCCCTCACCCTGTACAACGGCGCGGTGATCGCCGAGATCGTCCGGGCCGGCGTGCTGTCGATCCCGAAGGGCCAGACGGAGGCCGCCTACGCCATCGGGCTCAGCCGCGCCCAGACGCTGCGGATGATCCTGCTGCCGCAGGCGGTCCGGGTGATGCTGCCGGCCCTGATCAGCCAGCTGGTGGTGCTGCTCAAGGACACCTCGCTCGGCTTCGTGATCGGCTACGCCGAGTTGCTGCGCACCGGCGGCCAACTGGTGCAAGTGCTGCGCAACCCGCTGCAGCTCTACCTCGCGGTGGCGCTGGTCTACATCGTGATCAATTCCCTGCTGTCGGCGCTGGCCGGCTACGTCGAGGGCCGGCAGCGCCACACCAGCGGCAGGACCCCTGTTGCGCCGACGCAGGTCGAGACCGGTATGGGTGTGCTCTAGAGCGACGTACAGTCGATGGGGTGACCCTTCCCGTACTGTCCAGCGTGCGCGAGCGGCTGGGATCGAAGTTGTTCGAACAGGTGGCCGGTACCCAGGGCCCCGACCGGCGCGAGCGGATCCAGCTGTCCGCCGGTCCTCGCTGGTTCGACGAGAGCCGGCCGATCTGGCAGGTGCACAGCGACGCGGCGATGTTCGTCGGCGGGCTGCGCGCGTTGCTGTTGCAGTCGCTGCACCCGCTGGCGATGGCCGGGGTCGCCGGGCACTCCGGGTACCGGGGCGATCCGTGGGGGCGGCTGCACCGCACCAGCCACTTCCTGGCGGTGACGACCTTCGGAACCGAGGCCGACGCCCAGGCGATGATCGCCCGGATCCGGGCCATCCACCAGCGGGTCCGGGGCATCGCGCCGGACGGCCGGCCCTACGCCGCCTCCGATCCGCACCTGCTGCGCTGGGTGCACCTGGCCGAGGTGGACAGCTTCCTCTTCGCCTACCAGCGTTACGGCGCCCGGACGCTGGACCAGGCCGGCCGGGACGGCTACGTCGTCGACGCCGCCAGGGTGGCCGCCGCGCTGGGGGTGATCGACCCCCCGACCACCGAGGCGCAGGTCCGGGCCGAGCTGCACGGCTACCGACCAGAGCTCAGGGGTACCCGCGAGGCCCGGGAGGCGGCCAGGTTCATGCTGCTCACGCCGCCGCTGCCGCTGCCGGTCCGGGCTCCGTACGGGCTGCTGGCCGCCGCCGCGGTCGCCAGCCTGCCGGTCTGGGCCCGCTGGCCGCTGCGGCTGCCCTACCTGCCGCTGGCCGAGGCGACGGTGGTGCGACTGGCCGGCGACGGGCTGGTGCGCGGCATCCGTTGGGTGATGGCGCCGACTACCGGCACAGCGGCCTGAACGGCGGGGCGACGGCCCGGGCGCGCGGGGCGACGGGGCGGCTCACCCGGGGCGACGGCCCGAGCCGACGGGTCGCCCCGGTTACTTGCGGGGCAGCTTGCCGGCCTGCTCGCAGGCCTTGCGCACCACCGGATCGTCGGGTTGCACGTGCACCCCGAAGAAGGTCGCCTCGCACCGCTTGCCGGTGTCGGCCACCGCGGTGGCCACCCGGTCGCGTTGCTGGTAGATCACCACCGCCAGCACCACCGCGATCACCAGGATGATCACCCGCGTGATCATCTTGGTGACCAGCCGGGCCAGCAGCAGTCCGAGCAGGATGATCACAACGATGGCGCCCAGGCCGACGTTCTGCACCTGGCTGCTGTCCAGCGCACTTGTCACCGTTGCGGGGGCTGGTGAGCTCATGGCCGCTCACGGTAGCCCAGCCGCTAGCTAAACTCGCGCCAGACACCCAGCCCAGGAGGCCATGTTCCGTGAGCACGCCAGAACGAGCGCTCGGCAATCCCCCGAAACTCCGGGACGGGGTCCTGCGGGTCGTCGCGCTCGGCGGTATCAGCGAGGTCGGCCGGAACATGACGATGTTCGAGAGCCGGTCACCCGCCGTGCCCACCGCCGCCCCGACCACCGGTCGCAGCTCGGGCCGCCGGCAGCGCGGCGGCTCACGGCTGCTGGTGGTGGACTGCGGGATGCTGCTGGGCAAGACCAACGCGCCCGGGGTGGATCTCGGCTTGCCGGACTGGTCTGCCTACGCCGACCGGCTGGATGACATCGACGCCATCGTGCTGACCCACGGCCACGAGGACCACATCGGCGCGCTGCCCTACCTGCTGCGCTCGCGGCCCGACATCCCGCTGATCGGTTCCCGGCTGACACTGGCCCTGGTGGCCGCCAAGCTGGAGCAGCACCGGCTGCGGCCGGACCTGCGGATCGTCCGCGAGGGCGACCGGCTGGTCGTCGGCGAGTGGGACCTGCAGTTCTACGCGGTCAACCACTCGATCCCGGACGCGCTCGCGGTGGCGCTGCGCACCTCCAGCGGCACAGTGCTGCACACCGGCGACTTCAAGATGGACCAGACCCCGCTGGACGGCCGGATCACCGACCTGCCCGGCTTCTCCCGGCTGGGCGACGAGGGCGTGGACCTGCTGCTGTCCGATTCCACCAACGCCGAGGTGCCCGGCTTCATCCCGAGCGAGCGGGAGGTCGGCAAGGTCGTCGCCGACGTGATCACCCGGGCGACCGGGCGGATCATCGTGGCCTGCTTCGCCAGCCACGTGCACCGGGTGCAGCAGGTCCTCGACGCCGCCGTCGAATCGGGCCGGCACGCCGCGCTGGTCGGGCGCTCGATGGTCCGCAACATGCAGATCGCCCGTGACCTGGGCCTGCTCAAGGTTCCCGACGGCGTCCTGGTCGAGCTCAAGGACGCCGAGCAGTTGCCGTCCAACCGGGTGATGCTGATCTGCACCGGATCCCAGGGCGAGCCGCTGTCGGCGCTGAGCAGGATGGCCAACCGCGAGCACCCGGTGATCCGGATCGTGCCCGACGACACCATCCTGCTGGCGTCCTCGCTGATCCCGGGCAACGAGAACTCGGTGTTCACCGTGATCAACGGGCTGTCCCGGCTCGGCGCGACGGTGGTGCACAAGTCCACCGCGCTGGTGCACGTCTCGGGCCACGCGCCGGCCGGTGAGCTGCGCTACCTGCTCAACGCGGTGCGGCCGAAGAACCTGATGCCGGTGCACGGCGAGTGGCGCCACCTGCGGGCGCACGCCGCGATCGCCCGCTCGACCGGAATGCCGGACGAGCACATCATGCTGGCCGAGAACGGGGTGGTGGTCGACCTGAACGGCGGCAACGCCGAGATCGTCGGCCAGATCGAGATCGGCAACGTCTACGTCGACGGCCTGCAGGTCGGCGACATCGGCGACGCCGTCATCCGGCAGCGCCAGATCCTCGGCGACGAGGGCTTCGTCTCGATCCTGGTCGCGGTGGACCTGCGAGCGGGCAAGGTGGTCTACGGGCCGGAGGTCACCGCCAAGGGCTTCACCGACGACCCGGAGGCGCTGGACCCGATCCGGCTGGAGCTGATCAAGACCGTGGAGGAGGCGGTCGCCGGCGGGGTGCGCGACGCCGACGCCCTGGAACACATCCTGCGCCGGACCGTGGGGCGGTGGGTGGACAAGACCTTCCGCCGCAGGCCGATGTTGATGCCGATGGTGATCGAGGTATGACCTGATGAGCCGTGTTCGACCGCCGGTCCGACCCGGCAGGATCTCACCGATGCGGAGCACGCCGGCCGGCGTGGTCCCGCCGGAGTACGTCGACAACGCCGGCCGCCCGACCGGCGCGCCGTGGGATCGCGACGACCCGGCGGTGAAGGACCCGGAGACGGTGGAGCGGATGCGGGCTGCCGGCCGGATCGCCGCGCTGGCCCGCGACGAGGTCGGCAGGCACGTCGTGCCCGGCGTCACCACCGACCAGCTGGACCGGATCGGTCACGAGTTCCTGCTCGACCATGGAGCGTTTCCCTCCACCCTGGGCTACAAGGGCTTTCCGAAGTCGCTGTGCTCGTCGGTGAACGAGGTGGTCTGCCACGGCATCCCGGACGACCTGCCGTTGCAGGACGGCGATGTGGTGAAGATCGACGTCAGCGCCTACCTCGACGGCGTGCACGGTGACACCTGCGCGACGTTCTTCGCCGGGGAGCCGCGCGAGGAGGTGCGGCTGCTGTCCGAGCGCACCCGCGAGGCGATGATGCGCGGCATCAAGGCGGCCCGGCCCGGCCGCCCGATCAGCGTGATCGGCCGGGTGATCGAGTCTTATGCCAAGCGGTTCGACTACGGCGTGATCCGGGACTTCACCGGCCACGGCGTCGGGTATTCCTTCCACACCAAGCCCACCGTCTTTCCCTACGACGAGCCGCGCGCGACCACCGTCATCCAGGCCGGCATGACCTTCACCGTCGAGCCGATGCTGACCCTGGGCGGGTTCGCCTGGGAGATGTGGAACGACGGCTGGACGGTCGTCACCCGGGACCGGTCCTGGGTGGCGCAGTGGGAGCACACCCTGCACATCACCGAGGACGGCGCCGAGATCCTGACGCTGGCCGGCTAGCCCGCTGCGCCGGCCACCGCCTCGGCCATCCGGGTAAGCATCTCCTCGAGCACCGCGGCGGTGGTGGCGAAGTTCAGCCGGGCGTGGCCGGAGGTGCCGGGTCCGAAGTCCAGGCCGGGGCTGAGCTGGACGCCGGCCCGGGCACTGAAGAAGTCGGCGGGCTCAGCGGGCAGGCCGGCGTCCCGGCAGTCCAGCCAGGCCAGGTAGCCGGCCTCCGGGGCCCGCATGCTGATGCCGGGAATGGCCTCGATCCGCTCGACCAGCTCGGCGCGGCGGGCAGCCAGTTCGGCCCGCAGACCGGCCAGCCAGCCGTCGCCGTGCCGCCAGGCCGCCAGCGTCGCCTCGACCCCGAGGACGTTGGGGGCACCGAACAGGTCCGGCGGCTGGCTGTCCCAGGCCGCCCGCAGGGCCGGCGGGCCGACGTGCGCGACGGCGGTGCGCAGCCCCGCGAAGTTGAAGGCCTTGGTGGCCGAGGTGATGGTCACGGTGCGCGCCGCGGTGCCGGCACTGAGCGAGGCGAACGGGATGTGGCGGTGCGAGCCGTGGGTCAGGTCGGCGTGGATCTCATCGCTCACCACGAGCAGGTCGAGCCGCTCGGCAAGCTCGGCAAGCTGTTCCAGTTCGGACCGGCGAAAGACCCGTCCGGTCGGGTTCTGCGGGTTCACCAGCAACAGGATCGCCGGGTCGGCCCGGGCGGCTGCTTCGGCCAGCCGATCGGCGTCGAAAGCCCATGACGAGCCCGCCGGTTGCAGCGGCGCGGCGACCAGCCGGCGACCCATCGTCTGCACCGTGGCCAGGAACGGCGGGTAGTTCGGGGTGTGCGCCAGGACCGCCTGGCCCGGCTGGGAGCCGAGCTGCAGGACGATCTGCAGCGCCTGGATAAGGTCGCACACGCCGCGGACCGCACCCGGCTCGGGCTGCCAGCCGTAGCGGGTGGCCATCCGCTGGGCGAACGGCTCGGCCAGCGGGTGCGCCGGCCAGTCCGGATAGCCGAGGTCGCCGCGCCGCAGCGCGTCCTGGATCGCTTCCTGGACCGCCGGCGCGACCGCGAAGTCCATGTCCGCGATCCAGGCCGGCAGCTGTTCCGGTCCGGGCCGCTGCCACTTGACGCCCCGCTTGCCGCGAAGCCAGCCGATCGGCGCGTGGAACGGCGACCCGGCGGCGCCGTCGGGTCGGGCGGTTGGCTGGGCTACCTCGCCGTCCGCCAGCAGGACGTCGCGCAGCACCTCCAGTTGGCCGCGATGCTGGGCCATCTCCTCATAGATGTGCAATAGGGCCGCCGCCTGGTTGAGCGGCCGGTCCGGGCCGACGGCCCACGACTCGGGCTGGCAGCGCAGCGGGGCCGCGCCGTCCACCGAGCTCAGGTCCTGCGCCAGCTGGGCGAGCGCCGGCTCGACTCGTTGCCGCAGTTCGGCAACCGTGCCCCGCGCCTCGAACTCCGCCGCTCGGTCCCGCTGGACCGGCCGCCCGGCGATCAGTTCGCCACCCCAGTAGTCCAGGACGCCCAGGCAGTGCGTGAGCAGCCCGTACGGGGTGTTGGCACCAGGAAGGGCGGGCCGGCGGCAGGCCGACTCGTCGCCCAGCTCGTCCAGGATGGCGGCCATGCCGCGGACCGCACGCTCGATGAAGTAGCGGTAGTCGCCGACGCTGACCGCGATGCTCCTGCCGCCCTCGATGCTCCCGCCGCCCTCGAGGCCCTCACCGCTCTCGATGCCCTCGCTGCCCTCGCTGCCCGCGCCGCCCTCGATGCCCGATGTCGTTGCAGCCATCTCGACGCTCCTGGTAACTGGTTGAGGTACTCATACTCTTGCCGCTGCCTGGGTAACCTGTCAATATGGTTACATGAGTTTCGCTTTCGTCAGCGGGCGCATCAGCCTGGACTTCGTCGGAACCCTGAAATGGCGTAATCGAGAGCAGAGCGAGGAGCAGCTGACCGAGCCGGACCGGTTGGCGGACTGGGCGCGGGCCGGGCAGCTGATCGACGAGCCGCTGCTGGTGACGCCGGCGAAGCTGGCCAGAGCCGTCGCCGTCCGGGAGGCCCTCTACCGCGCCGTCGTGCAAGCGATCGAGGGCGGCGAGCCCGACCCGGCGGCGGTCAAGATGCTCAACGAGGCGGCCCGGCGGCGCCCGCTGACCCTGCGACTGGTCGAGGGCCGGCTGCGGCGATCCGGCTCGGTCGAGCAGTTGCTCTCCAGCGTGATCCGAGACGGACTGGAGCTGCTTGGCGGCGAGCAGTTGCAGCAGGTCAGGCAGTGCACCGGCCAGGACTGCACCCGGCTGTTCCTGGACACCTCCAGAGCCGGCAAACGCAGGTGGTGCGGAATGGCCGAATGCGGTAACCGGGCCAAGGTCGCCGCATTCCGCCGGCGCCAGCACACCTGAGGCACCGCACTGCCCGTGAGCGTGTCCGCTGCCGGTCAGCGTCCGATCGCATAGCCCTGCGCGCCACGCGGATTGGCCGCCGCCTTGAGCACCTCGCCCTCCCTTGCCACCGCGCTGAGCCGGCCCAGCGTCCACGGGCCCGACAGCGTCAGGCGGTGCCCGCGGTCGCGCAGTTCGGCGAGCACCTCGGGCGGCAGGCGGTCCTCGATCACCAGCTCGCCGGGGTGGGCCTCGCGCGGGTAGAACGAGGACGGGAAGTGGTTGGTGTGAAACATCGGGGCGTCGATGACTTGCTGCAGGTTCGCCGCGTCGCCGGCGCGGACCAGAGCGGTGAAGAACGCCAGCTGCCACTGATCCTGCTGGTCACCACCGGGCGTGCCGAAGGCCAGCCAGGGCTGCCCGTCGCGCAGTGCCAGCGACGGCGACAGGGTGGTTCTGGGACGGACGCCCGGGCGCAGCGAGTTGGGCAGATCCGGTTCCAGGTAGAACATCTGGGCCCGGGTGCCCAGCGGAAAGCCCAGCGCCTCGATCACCGGTGAACTCTGCAGCCAGCCGCCGCTGGGGGTGGCCGAGACCAGGTTGCCCCACCGGTCGGCTACGTCCAGGTGGCAGGTGTCGCCCCGGTTGCCGCCCAGCGAGCTGACCCGGGGTTCGGTGCCGGCAGCAGGCTCGCTGCTGCCCATCGTCGGCTCGCCGATGCCCGGCGACGGGCTGCCGGCCTCGGGCAGCCTGGCCAGCCGCGGTGACCGGCCGTCCGGCGAGCCCGGCCGCAGCTGGAGGTCAGCATGCTCGCCCACCAGCCCGGCCCGGTCGGCCGCGTACTCGGCCGAGTGCAGGGCAGCCAGCGGGATGTCACTGGCCAGCGGGTCGCCGTACCACGCCTCCCGGTCGGCGTAGCCGAGCTTGGCCGCCTCGGTGATCAGGTGGATCCAGCGTCCGGACAGCGGTGTTTCGCCTTGCAGGCCGAGGTGATCCAGCATCCGCAGCTGCTGGCCCACCACCGGCCCCTGGCCCCAGGGCCCGGTCTTGAGCAGCTGGTAGCGATCGGCGTACGGCGTTGCCAGCGGCTGCTCGACCGGCACCTGCCAGCGAGCCAGGTCCGCGGCGGTGAGCAGCCCGGCGTGGTCGCGCCCGGAGGTGTCGCGCCAGGGGCGTCGGCAGAACGCCTCGACCTCCTCGGCCACGAAGCCGCGGTACCAGGCGTCGCGGGCAGCCGAGATCCGCTGCTCGCGGGAACTGCCGACCGCGAGCTCAAGGATCCGGCGGTAGGTGGCCGCTACGGCCGGACTGCGCCACCAGCCGCCCGCTGCCGGCGGCCTCAACCCGTCCAGCCAGACGGCGGCTGAGGGCTGCCAATGTTCGGTGAACAGCGCACTGACCGCGCCAATCGTCCGGCTGATCGCGGGCAGCACCGGAAAGCCGTGCTCGGCGTAGTGCAGCGCGAAGGCCAGCACCTCGGCCAGTTCCCAGGTTCCCCAGCGTTCCAGCATCGACGTCCAGGCACCGAACGCCCCGGGAACCGTCGCTGCCAGCGGGCCGCTGCCCGGCACCAGGGTGAGTCCCAGCTCGCTGAAGTGCCGCAGCGAGGCGGCGGCCGGCGAGGGCCCCTGGCCGCAGACGACGTGCGCGCGGCCGTCGGCGACGCTCCACAGGATCACCGGCAGGTCACCGCCCGGACCGTTGAGGTGCGGTTCGACGATCTGCAGCACGAAGCCACCGGCCACGGCGGCGTCGAAGGCGTTGCCACCCCGTTCCAGCACGCTCATGCCGGCGGCCGAGGCCAGCCAGTGGGTGCTGGCGATCATGCCGAAACTACCCTGCAACTCGGGCCGGGTGGTCATCATCGGATCAGTCCTACCACAGCGCCAGGAGGCTGGTGAGGATGCGTCGTCCGGCGCCCGCGGTCAGAACCAACCTGACCAAGACGGGTTCACCCCCGGGGCGCCGCGTTATTTTGCGATCGAGTGTGAAACTAACGGGGTGAGCGGAACGGCCCCGACCGGCTTGGCCGCCTTGCTCGGCAGCCCGCACCTGATCGGCCGTTAGAAGGAAGCCATGACCCGTCTCCCCACCGTGCTTTTCGTCTGCGTGCACAACGCCGGCCGGTCCCAGATGGCGGCCGGCTGGCTCAAGGAACTCGCCGGCGATCGCATCGAGGTTCGGTCGGCGGGCTCTCAGCCCGCCGCCGACCTCAACCCGGTAGCCGTCGAGGTGATGCGTGATGCCGGGATCGATATCGTCGGCGAGCAGCCCAAGGTTCTTACCGCCGATGCGGTCAGGCAAGCCGATGTCGTGGTGACGATGGGCTGTGGCGACACCTGCCCGTACTACCCGGGCAAACGTTACGAGGACTGGGAACTGACCGATCCTGCCGGCCAGCCCATCGAGATCGTCCGCAAGGTCCGCGACGACATCAAGGCCCGCGTGATCGTCCTGGTCGACGAGCTGCTGCCCCGTAGCCTGGGCCGATGACCGACGCGGACGTGATTGTCATCGGCGCCGGCCTGGCCGGCCTGGTTGCCACCGCCGAACTGGCCGACGCCGGCCGGCGGGTGATCCTGCTCGATCAGGAGCCCGAGCAGTCCCTGGGCGGTCAGGCGTTCTGGTCCTTCGGCGGCCTGTTCCTCATCGATTCGGCCGAGCAGCGCCGGCTGCGGATCCACGACTCGCGCGAGCTGGCCATGCAGGACTGGCTCGGCACCGCGGGCTTCGACCGGCCCGAGGACCACTGGCCGCGGCGCTGGGCCGAGGCCTACGTCGACTTCGCCGCCGGTGAGAAGCGGTCCTGGTTGCACGCCCAGGGCCTGCGGTTCTTCCCGATAGTCGGCTGGGCCGAGCGCGGCGGTTACCTGGCCACCGGGCACGGCAACTCGGTGCCGCGCTTCCACGTCACCTGGGGCACCGGGCCGGGGGTGCTCGCGCCGTTCCTGCGGCGGGTACGGCAGGCCGAGACGGACGGCCTGGTGACGCTCAGGTTCCGGCACCGGGTGGACGGGCTGACCAGCACCGCCGGCACGGTGGACGGCGTGCGCGGTGCGGTGCTCGAGCCGAGCGGGGTGGAGCGGGGCCGGCCGAGCTCGCGCGTCGCCGTCGGCGATTTCGAGTTGCGGGCCCAGTCGGTGATCATCACCTCGGGCGGCATCGGCGGCGACCACGACCTGGTGCGCCGCAACTGGCCGGCCCGGCTGGGCCCGGCACCGGCACGGATGGTGGCCGGGGTGCCCGCCCACGTGGACGGCCGGGTGCTCGGCATCGCCCAGGCCGCCGGCGCCAGCGTGATCAACCCGGACCGGATGTGGCACTACACCGAAGGCCTGCGGAACTGGAACCCGATCTGGCCTAACCACGGGATCCGGATCCTGCCCGGACCGTCCTCGCTGTGGCTGGACGCCCGGGGCCAGCGGCTGCCGGTGCCGCTCTTTCCCGGCTTCGACACCCTGGGGACGCTGGAGCACCTGATGAAGACCGGCTATGACTACAGCTGGTTCGTGCTCACCCAGCGGATCATCGACAAGGAGTTCACGCTGTCCGGATCGGAGCAGAACCCCGACCTGACCGGCAAGTCGGTACGCCAGCTGCTGAGCCGGGGACGCGGTGGCGCGCCGGCGCCGGTGGCGGCGTTCCAGCAACAGGGCGCCGACTTCGTCACCGCGGTGACGCTGCGCGAGCTGGTGGCGGGGATGAACACCCTGACCGGTGAGGACCTGCTGGAGCTGACCGACGTACAGCGGCAGGTCGAGGCCCGCGACCGCGAGATCGGCAACCGGTTCAGCAAGGACCTGCAGGTCACCGCGATCCGAGGGGCCCGCGGCTATCTCGGCGACCGGTTGATCCGGGTCGCCAAGCCGCACCGGCTGCTCGACCCGGCGGCCGGGCCGCTGATCGCCGTCCGGCTCAACGTGCTCACCCGCAAGACGCTCGGCGGCCTGGAAACCGACCTGGACGGCCGGGTGCTCAGGCCTGGTGGGCAGCCGATCGCCGGCCTCTATGCCGCCGGAGAGGCCAGCGGGTTCGGAGGCGGCGGCATGCACGGCTACCGGTCACTGGAAGGCAGCTTTCTCGGCGGCTGCCTGTTCTCCGGCCGGGTCGCGGGCCGGGCCGCCGCGGCAGCCGTTGCCTAGCCCTGCTGCGAAAGGCAGCTGGCTGGCACCCGCATACGTCGTGGGTTCGATGGCTGTACTGGTAACTGTCGGGGCCATACGCCACCATCGCTACGACGCACCGAAATACCAACCTCACCACGAGCACCACCTCCGTACGAGATGATCACTATGCGATGAGGGGAGGAGCTACTTATGACCGACTTACTCGAAGAACGCACCGGAGCTCCCGACCGTTTCAGGGCTCCGCTATACACGGTCACCGAGGCGGCGCGCTATCTCGGCGTACCCGAATCCACCTTCGGCACCTGGGCGCGTGGTTACCGCAGGCGGTCAGCGGAAGAGCCTGGAGTTCTCACTCAGCCGATCCTGACCACTGTTGCGCGGCAGCAGAGCCGACGCGGCGCTGTCATCCCCTTTATCGGCTTGGCAGAGGGACTCGTGCTAACCGCTATCAGAGGCAGCGGCGTGCCCCTTCAGCGAGTGAGACCGGCCTTAGCTCGGCTTGAGGAACAATTCGGAGTCCAGCATGCGCTAGCCAGTAAGCGGCTATACACCGATGGCGCGGAAGTGCTCTACGACTACGCCGAACTAGACCACGACACCGAGGTCTCCAGTGCGGTACGCGACCTGGTGGTCGTGCGTAGCGATCAACGCGTATTCAACGAGATAGTCGAGTCATACCTGCGCCGTATCGAATTCGGAGAAGATGGCTACGCCTGTCTGATCCGCCTGCCCGCCTACGAGACAGCAGAGGTTGTGGTCGACCCAGCTCGTGGCTTCGGCCAGCCGATCTTCGCCAGAGGCGGTGCACGCATCGAGGACGCCTTAGCAATGTTTCGTGCTGGCGAGAATCTAGAAACCGTCGCCGCCGAATATCGGGTGCCTCCGGAGCACCTCGAAGATGCCGTCCGTATCGCGACGCTGGTCGCCGCTTAACCGTGACCGGGCAGCACCGCTTCGAGCTGCCTGCGCTGTTGCTGGACCGCAGTCTTGGCAGCATCAAAGTGCCGGCTCTACTCCGAGCGGCTGGTCTGACGGTCTACACGCTTGTCGATATTTACGGGTCACCCGCGGATGAAAACATGAAGGATCCGGAGTGGCTAAGTTACGCCGGTAATCATGGATGGCCAGTTCTCATGAAAGACCAGCGTATCCGGTACCGAGCAGCCGAACGTGCGGCTGTGAACGCGTACAGAGTCAACGCGTTCTGCTTGAGTGGCGGAAACCTGAAAGCGACTGTCATGGCTGAGCACTTTCTGAATGTGCTCGACCGAATCGCCCAAGCGTGCACCAGACCAGGGCCAGCACTGCATGTGATCTCGGCTTCGGGGATGCGCAAAGTGCCGCTCGACCGCTAGCTGAACTCGTTGCTCCCAGCCAGCAGCTGGGTCAGGATTCGGGTCAGCTCGGCCAGGTCCGGCCCGTCCAGCGCTGCCAGCACCGGTGGCGGCTCGCTCAGGATCCGATCGGCGATGTCAGCCGCCCGGGCGCCCGAGTCGGTGACGGAGACGATCTTGACCCGCCGATCATCCGGCGAGGTGCTGCGCCGCACCAGGCCGCGCCGCTCCAGATCGTCGACCACCACTGTGGTGTAAGGCGGATCGGTCCCCAGCCGGCCGGCCAGTTCGCGCATGGTCAGCGGCCCGGCAACCAGCCTGCTCAGCGCCTTGGCCCGGATGAAGCTCAAGTCCAGGGCTTGCGATACCTCGGCCCGCCGGTCATGCAGGTCGAGCACCAGGGTGCGCATCGCCTGCCAGGCCTGCGCGGCGTCGGCACTCCTGGTCACGGCGTGCTCAGCACGGCCGGCTCGGCGGCTGGTTCGGTGGCGAACAATCGTGCCGTCCGGTCGGCACTGCGCTCGGCACGCCGGCTGGTACTGGCCACGCCGAGCACCAGGACGCAGGCACCCGCGCCGGTGATGATCCACCAGCCCGGACGGCTGGCCGACACCAGGTCACTGGCCATCGCACCGTGCGAGCCGGTGTTGATGACCGATCCGATGATGGCCACCCCCAGTGCCGCGCCGACCTGCCGGCTGGTCGAGGCCACCGCCGCCGCCACGCCGGCCTGGGACCGAGGCATGCCCGAGACCGCGGTGTTGGTGACAGGGGCGTTGACCATCCCGAAGCCGACCGCGAACAGCATGTAGGTCATGATCAGCCAGCCGTAGCCGGTGGTGCGGCCCAGCCCGGTCAGCGCCAGGCCACCGGCGCACATGGCCACCCCGGCGATGAACAGCGGCAGCCTGGGGCCGCGCGAGCCGACCATCCGTCCGGAGATCGGTGCCAGCAGTGCGGTGAGGACTGCCATCGGCAGCAGGAACAGTCCCGCTTGGAGCGCCGACAGCTGCCGGACGTCCTGCAGGTACAAGGTGTTGAGGAACAGGAAGCCGGCGAAGGCGCCGAACGCGCAGACGGCGATGACGGTCGCGGCCGAGAACGGCACGCTGTGGAAGAACCGAAGCTCGATCAGCGGGTCGGCGCGCCGGGGCTCGTAACGCAGCAGCGCCAGCACCGCGACGCCGGCCAGCGCGAACAGCGCGCCGGTCTCCAGCGAG
>DASZEI010000436.1:0-5319 GCA_035940975.1 Jatrophihabitans sp.
CGCCGGCCGGCCCGTACCCCTGGGCCAGGTCAGACACCTGGTCGGTGGCGAGCTGGAGGGCGATCACGCCGGCCGTTCCTACCCCGACCAACAGGAAGAGCAGCAGCAGCACGAGCCTGCGCAGTCGGGTGCCGACCGCGTCACGCGAGTCGGCAGGGACGGCGCTGTTGGTCACGCGGGTGTCCGCCCCAGCACCGCATTCACCCGGGACACCAGTTCCCGGGGGCTGAACGGCTTGACGATGTAGTCGGCGGCGCCCACGGCGAAGCCGGAATTGATGTCGAACTCCTGGCTCTTGGCCGTCAGCAGGATCACCGGGATGTCGCGGGTAGCAGGATCCTTCTGCAGTTTGGTGAGGATCTCGATGCCGGAGATGCCGGGCATCATCACATCCAGCAGGGCGACGTCCGGCCGGTGCTGGTGGGTCGCGGCCAGCGCCGCCGGGCCGTTGCTGTAGGCCAGCACCTGGTAGCCCGCGGCGGTCAACTTCGCGGTGACCAGCTCGCGGATGTCGCGATCGTCCTCGGCGATGAGCGCGACCGGCAGCCGTTTCTCGGGCGTCGGCTCGTTCGTCATGGGCGGTGAGCCTTTCTCCACAGTGCTGCTACCTGGTAGTCCTGGCCCCCGGCAGACCCTTGTGCCTCATCTGAATCATCCCTCGGATAGCTCTGGACGCAAGCCGCAACGCAGTTGGACATGCATAGCAAATCTGCCCGCACCACCAGAATGGTGGATTCCGGCCGCTTGGGCGACTCGGCGCAGGCGGTACCGCACGGTGGTGGGGTGCAGGTGCATCTGAGCCGCCACCCGGCCGACGTCCGAGCCCGCTTCGAAGTAGTTCAGCAACGTCAGGGCGCCGTCGGGGTCGGTCTCGATCAGCTTGGTGATCTGGGGATCTAGCAAATCCTCTTGTTGCGCAAGGCAATCCTCGATCGCTGTGATCAACAGCCGGGGCCGGACGGTGTCGAAGGCGGCGACCGGGACGGCACCGGCTACCCCGAGTGCCAGCTCCGCGCCGTGCCGCGACCGGCTGGCCGCCGGCACCGAATCCACCATCGGGCCGATCGCCGCGCGGGCTGCCGGATCCAGGTGGCGGCGCACCGCGGCCATCGCCCGGCCCAGCATCGCGGTGGCCGATGTCACGGTGTCCAGCGCCGGCAGCAGCAGGTAGATCCGGCCTTCGAGCTGCTCCACCAGCGCGGCGCGCCGGTAGGCGGCGGCGTGCACGGTGACGATCGCTGCCAGTTCGTCCAGGTGCGATTCGGCGGTGGCGGCGTCGCGCAGCCGCGGGCCCAGTTCGACCACGGCCACCGCGCACGGCTGCCCGACGGCCCGCCCGAGCCGAGCCGGCAGGTGGTGCGAAGCCGAGCCGGGATCCGGGCCGATGCCCAGCAGGGCGGCGAGCCCGGCACCGTAACCGGCCGGCCGCCGGCCCCGGGAGACCAGCTGGGCGGCGGTGATCCGGGCGGCTCCCAGCAGCGCCTGCTCGGCATGCGGCTCGAAGTCGCCGCTGCCCTGCTGCAGCCAGATGGTGGCCAGCTGACGTTCGCCGGCGAACACCCCGACAGCCAGCCGGCGGCGCACTCCGGACTCCGGGTGCTCGGCGATCTCGACCACGTCCTCGGACGAGCCCAGCCGGTCATAGACCCCCCACTCGCGCAGCAGCGCCAGGTATTGCGCCGGGCCGCTGCGTCCCAGGATCGACAGCCGGCGCAGCTCGTCGACCTCGTCGCTGGAGCGGGAGTAGGCCAGTACCCGGGCCGAGGTGTCCTCGATGGTGACCAGGCCCCCGGTCAGGGTGGCGATCGTCTGCGCCAGCTCGGCCAGCTCGTCATCGGCTCGGATGGCCGGCGGCCTCAGCCGGTTCAGCAGCTGCCGGTGCAGCTCGTTCCAGCCGTGCTCGGCCGCCAGCCACTCCAGCCGCACCGGCTCGGCAGCCGCCCGCCGCTCGATCGCGGCCTGCTCGGTGCCGGTCGCCGGCCGCCGCAGCAGCACCGCCGCCGCACCGGCCGCGCGAGCGCTGGCCAGCAGCTCGGCGGCGCCGGCCGGGCCGATCCCGACCCCCAGCACCAGGTCGCCGGCCGCCAGCGGGGCACCCGGGTCCTGCGGGTCGGCGAGTGCCACCGCGGTGGCGGCCGGGAAGCGCTCCATGAGGGCGGCCGCCACCGCGCCGGTGCCACTGCTCGGTTGGACGGAAATCACGTCGGTGATGTTATCCATTCCGAGCAGCCGCTGTGGCACTGAACGGCCTACCGTGGACGTCATGGATGCCGTCACCCAGATTCCCACCCCGCGCAACGAACCGGTCCTGGAATACCGGCCGGGCTCGGCCGAGCGCGCCGCCCTGACCGGCAAGCTCGCCGAGCTTGCCGCCGAACCCGTCGAGATCAGCTGCGTCATCGGTGGCGAGCGCCGGATGGGCAGCGGCCGGCCGGGCCAGGTCGTGCAGCCGCACCGGCACTCCCACGTGCTGGGCACCTACCACAACGCCGGCCAGCAGGAGGCGCTGGACGCCATCGCCGCGGCCAAGGCGGCGGCGCCGGCCTGGCAGGCGCTGTCCTACGACGACCGGGCCGCGATCTTCCTGCGGGCCGCGGACCTGCTGGCCGGCCCCTGGCGAGCCACCCTGAACGCCGCCACCATGCTCGGGCAGTCCAAGACCGCGGTCCAGGCCGAGATCGACTCCGCCTGCGAGCTGATCGACTTCTGGCGGTTCAACGTGGCCTTCGGCGCCAAGCTGCTGCAAGAGCAGCCGGTCTCCTCGGCAGGGGTTTGGAACCGGCTCGACCACCGGCCGCTGGAAGGTTTCGTCTACGCGATCACACCGTTCAACTTCACCGCGATCGCGGCCAACCTGCCGACCGCGCCGGCCCTGATGGGCAACGTGGTGATCTGGAAGCCGTCGGAGACCCAGCTGCTCTCGGCGCACTTCACCATGCGGTTGCTCGAGGCGGCCGGCCTGCCGGCCGGGGTGATCAACCTGCTCACCGGTGACGGGCTGGCCGTCTCGGAGGTGGTGCTGCCCCATCCGGACCTGACCGGCATCCACTTCACCGGCTCGACGGCGACCTTCCAGCATCTGTGGAAGGAGGTCGGCACCAACATCGACCGCTACCGGACCTACCCGCGGCTGGTCGGCGAGACCGGCGGCAAGGACTTCGTGCTGGCGCACCCGAGCGCCGACCTGGACATCCTGCGCACCGCCCTGATCCGGGGTGCTTTCGAGTACCAGGGCCAGAAGTGCTCGGCGGCGTCCCGCGCCTACCTGCCGGCCTCGCTGTGGTCACGGCTCAGGGACGAGCTGGCCGCCCAGACCGACGCGCTGCTGATGGGCGATGTCAGCGACTTCGGCAACTTCGTCGGCGCGGTGATCGACCGGCGCGCCTTCGACCGGCTGGCCGGCGTCCTGGACCGGGCCAAGAACGACCCGAAACTGGAGATCATCGCCGGCGGGACCGCCGACGACAGCGAGGGTTACTTCATCCGGCCGACCGTGCTGGTGTCCTCCGACCCCGGCCACGAGGTGTTGTCCACCGAGTACTTCGGCCCGATCCTGTCGATCTATGTCTATGACGACAGCACCGATCCGGAGGCCGCATTCGAGGAGATCCTCGAGGTGGTCGACTCGACCGCCCCGTACGCCCTGACCGGCTCGATCATGTCCACCGACCGGTTGGCGGTCGCCAAGGCCCAGCAACGGCTGCGTTTCACGGCCGGCAACTTCTACGTCAACGACAAGCCCACCGGCGCGGTGGTCGGCCAGCAGCCATTCGGCGGCTCGCGGGCCTCGGGCACCAACGACAAGGCCGGCTCCATCCTGAACCTGCAGCGCTGGGTCTCGCCACGGGCCATCAAGGAGAGCTTCCTCGCGCCCACCTCCGTCGAATATCCGGCGCAGGCGCCGGAATCGGCGGGGGAGTAGCCGATGGCGCTGCTTCGCCAGCCGTTGCTGGCCGCCGCCCGCTCGCCGCGGCTGCGGTCGGTGGCCGAGAAGTCCAGGCTGACCCGCCCGGTGGTGAACCGGTTCGTGGCCGGCAGCACCGAGGCGGACGCGCTGCGGGTGACCGCCGAACTGGCTTCCGCCGGGCTGCTGACCACCCTGGACTTCCTGGGTGAGGACACCACCTCGGTCGAGCAGGCCGAGCAGACCGTCCGGGCCTACGAGTCGGTGCTGGCGGGGCTGGCCGGCTCGACGGGGCCCAGCCTGGCCGACCGCGCCGAGGTGTCGGTGAAGCTGTCGGCCATCGGACAGGCACTGCCCGGCGACGGCGAGCGGATCGCGCTGGACGGAGCCCGCCGGATCTGCCAGGCCGCCGAGAAGGTGGGCACCACGGTGACCATCGACATGGAGGATCACACCACCACCGATTCGACGCTGGGCATCGTCGCCGAGTTGCGGCAGGACTTTCCCTGGGTCGGCGCGGTGCTGCAGGCCTACCTGCGCCGTACCGAGCAGGACTGCCTCGAGCTTTCCGGAGCCGGCTCCCGGATCAGGCTGTGCAAGGGCGCCTACGCCGAGCCCGAGTCGGTGGCCTTCCAGGGCGAGGAGGTCGAGGACTCCTACCGCCGCTGCCTGGGCGTGCTGTTCGGTGGCCAGGGCTATCCGATGGTGGCCAGCCACGACCCGGCGATGATCGCCGCGGCCCGCTCGCAGGTCGTCCAGCACGCCCGGGCGGCCGACAGCTACGAATTCCAGATGCTGTTCGGCATCCGGCCGGAGGAGCAGCGGGCGCTGGCGGCGGCCGGCCACCAGATGCGGGTCTACGTTCCCTACGGCGACGAGTGGTACGGCTACTTCATGCGCCGGCTTGCCGAACGGCCGGCGAACCTGGCGTTCTTCCTGCGGTCGCTGACGTCGAAGAAGTAGTCCGGCCGCCGGGCAGGTCGGCTAGGCAGGGCGGCTAATCGTAGATGCCCTCCAGCAGCCACTGCTGGGCAGCGAGGTCGAAGCACACCAGGTAGGCCCGGCCGGTGACGTCGACCAGTTGCATCCTGGCCAGCTGGCGGGCCGAGTCCGGGTCCCACCAGCGCTCGTCCACCGGCCACGGCCCGGCCCAGGCGGTGATCGCGGCGGTCGGCCCGGCCGGATCGGCACTGCCGGCGTAGCGGGCCGGCGCGGCCGCAACGGTGCCCCGGTCGCTGACCCGCACCGTCCGGCCCAGCTCGTCGAGCACCCGGACCGGCCGCGGCGGGTCGATCAGCACCGACGGCGCCGGCGACGGCAGCCGGCCCGGCCACGGAGCCGGCGCGGACTGCTCCGGGTCATCACCCCACGGCACCAGCCTGGTGCGCTGGGCCGGCCCGCGCCCACCGGCGAGC